>NZ_NFKO01000050.1:0-8003 GCF_002160435.1 Pseudoflavonifractor sp. An176
ACGCCATCTATGTGACCCTACCAGACTAAGGGCCGAACCGAGAACGATGCACCTTCCACCCAGTACCGCGGGGTGGATTCCACAAGGCGGGGGAAGGCCCCGCCTTTGGTGGGTCTTTGGTAACTTTCTGCCCAGTCAGAAAGTTACCCCAGCGGAGCGTCCCTGCCAGGCTGGCAAGCCTGAAACAGGGGCGGTTAGACGGACAACCCCTCACCTCTCCCTTTGGGAGAGGTGGCACAGCGCCAGCGGTGACGGAGAGGTTTTCCGGTCTCCCACAAACAACGCACCCCTCTGGAGCGGGTTTTCCGCTCCAGAGGGGTGTTTTCTTGCCTTATCGGCCCAACCGGGCCTTGAAGTTGTGATATCCGAACTGGGTCAGCTGCTCCAGCCCGCCCTGGGGGTCCAGCCGCCAGAGATCGGGCAGGGGCATGCCGTTGAAGGTGTTGTTTTTACAGGTGGTGTAGATGGCCATGTCCCCAAACACCACCAGGTCCCCCCGCTCCAGGGGCTGGGCGAAGGAGTAGTCCCCCACCACGTCCCCGGCCAGACAGGTGGGGCCTGCCAGGCGGTAGGTGTGCGCCCCGCCGGGCTGAGCCACGGCCTGGAGAATGGGGGGCTGGTAGGGCATCTCCAGCACGTCGGGCATGTGGCAGGCGGCGCTAACGTCCAGAATGGCGATGTGCACTCCGGCGTTTTCCACCAGGTCCACCACTCGGCTCACCAGATACCCGGCGTTGAGGGCCACCGCCTCTCCCGGCTCCAGGTACACCTCCACTCCCCAGGTGTCCTGGGCGTGGCGGATGCACCCCTCCAGGGTGTCCATCTGGTAGTCCGGGCGGGTGATGTGGTGCCCGCCCCCCATGTTCAGCCACTTCATGCCGGGCAGCACGTCCCCGAATGTCTCTTCCACCGCCTCCAGGGTGGTGGCAAGGTCGTCGGCGTTTTGCTCGCACAGGGTGTGGAAGTGCAGCCCGTCCAGCAGGGCCAGGGTGTGGGTGTCCATCTGGGCGTTCCACACCTCCCGGGTCACCCCCATGCGGCTGCCGGGGGCGCAGGGGTCGTAAATGGCGTGTCCCTCCTGGGTGGAGCACTGGGGATTGATGCGCAGCCCCACACTCTTCCCCGCCTCCTTGGCCCGGGGGCCCAGGGTTTTCAGCTGGTGGATGGAGTTGAACACGATGTGGTCGGCGTAGCGCAGCAGCTCGCCAAATTCGTCCTCCCGGTACCCGGCGCAGAACACGTGAACCTCTTTGCCCCCCATCTCCTCAAAGCCCAGCCGGGCCTCATAGAGGCCGCTGGCCTCGGTGCCCGCCAGGTACTGGGAGAGCAGGGGGTAGAAGTCGTAGTTGGAAAAGGCCTTCTGGGCCAGCAGGATGTGACAGCCCGTGCGCTGGGCCAGGGCGGAGAGCACCTGGCCGTTTTGCTCCAGCCGGGCCTGGTCGATGACATAGGCGGGGGTGGGCAGGCTGCCAAACAATTCGCCCAGTTGGTGGGTGGCCAGCCCTTGGAAGGGGGGATGGCCCAGAGTCAGATACTCCATTTAGTCCACCAGCACCGGGTTGTGGTTCTCCCGGCGGGGCAGGCCGTACTGGTCCAGGGCGTCCAGGAAGGGATCGGGATCGAACTCCTCCACGGTGTGCACGCCGATCTTGTTCCACTTGCCAGTCAGCAGCATGAGAGCGCCGCACATGGCGGGCACGCCGGTGGTGTAGCTGATGGCCTGGCTGGCCACCTCCTGGTAGCACTCCTGGTGGTCGCAGACGTTGTAGATGTAGTAAGTCTTCTCCTTGCCGTCCTTCTTGCCAGTGAAGATGCAGCCGATGTTGGTCTTGCCGTGGGTGCGGGGGCCCAGGCTGGCGGGGTCGGGCAGCAGCTCCTTGAGGAACTTGATGGGCACGATCTGGTGGCCCTCAAACTCCACGGGGGTGGTGGACAGCATACCCACGTTCTCCAGACACTTCATGTGGGTCAGGTAGCTCTGGCCGAAGGTCATGAAGAAGCGGATGCGCTTGACCTCGGGGATGTTCTCGGCCAGGGACTCGATCTCCTCGTGGTGGAGCAGGTACATGTCCTTCATGCCCACCTGGTCGAAGTCGTACTCCCGCTTGATGCTCATGGCGGGGATCTCCACCCAGTGGCCGTCCTCCCAGTAGCTGCCGGGGGCGGACACCTCCCGCAGGTTCACCTCGGGGTTGAAGTTGGTGGCGAAGGGGTAGCCGTGGTCGCCGCCGTTGCAGTCCAGAATGTCAATGGTGTCGATGGTATCAAACTCGTGCTTCTTGGCGTAGGCGCAGTAGGCCTGGGTGACACCGGGGTCGAAGCCGCAGCCCAGCAGGGCGATGAGCCCGGCCTTCTCAAACTTCTCCCGATAGGCCCACTGCCAGGAGTAGTCGAAGTAGGCGGAGAAGCCCTTCTCCTCACAACGCTTCTCGTAGATGGCCTTCCACTGGGGGTCCTCGATGTCCTCGGGCTCGTAGTTGGCGGTGTCCATGTAGTTGACCCCGCAGGCCAGGCAGGCGTCCATGATGGTCAAATCCTGATAGGGCAGGGCGATGTTCATCACCAGGTCGGGCTTGTAGCTCTGGATGAGGGCAATGACCTCCTCCACCTTATCGGCATCCACCTGGGCGGTGGTGATCTTGGTGGCAGTCTTGCCCTCCAGCTCGGCGGCCAGGGCATCACACTTGGACTTGGTGCGGCTGGCGATGCACAGCTCGGTGAACACCTCGCTGACCTGGCAGCACTTACGGATGGCCACGGAGGCCACGCCTCCACAGCCGATGACCAATACTCGACTCATGTTCCATCTTCCTTTCTATGTACCAAAATTTCAACAATCTATGGGAATCTTGTGGAAAACTTTTTTACCTTAGGCGCATCTGAAAACTAAGAAATCGCAGAATTTTTCACAAGCAACAGACAGATACCAGGCAAAAAGCACAGGAATCCTGGGTGGATTCCGAGCATTTTTAACGCAGTAGCTGGCGTTGATTGTTGGAAAAGTCAATGATTTCGACTTTTCAGAAAGCCCCTAACTGGCGTGCTCCTGGGCCACCAGGTTGCGCACCCAGGTGCCGGGCACGTCGTGGAAGGAGGAGCGCACCTCGATGGGGATGTTGTGGCGGCGGGCCAGGATGACACAGCGGTCGTGGAGCACCTGGGCCCCATGCTGGGCCATGTCCAGCATGGCCTCGTAGGAGATTTCCTCCAGCTTGGTGGCGGTGGGGTCCTTCCGGGGGTCGGCGGTGTACACCCCGTCCACGTCGGTGTAGATCTGGCACATGTCCGCCCGCAGGGCGGCGGCCAGGGCCACGGCGGTGGTGTCCGAGCCGCCCCGGCCCAGAGTGGTGAGGTTGCCCCAGGCGTCCATCCCCTGGAACCCGGCCACAAAGACGATGCGGCCCCGGGCCAGCTCCTTTTTGATGGCGGCAGGGGAGACGCTCTGGATTTGGGCCTGGGTGTAGTCGTCGGTGGTGCGAATGCCCGCCTGCCACCCGGTGAGGCTCACGGCCTCATAGCCCATGTGCTCCATGCATAGGGCGGCCAGGGAAATGGAGATCTGTTCCCCGGTGGTCAGCAGCATGTCCAGCTCCCGGCCGGAGGGGTTGGGGTTGAGCTCCAGGGCCTGGGCCATGAGGTGATCGGTGGTGTGGCCCTGGGCGGAGAGCACCACCACCACCTGGTTGCCCGCATCATAGGCCCGGGCGATGAGGGAGCAGATGTGGCGGATGCGCTGGCTGTCTGCCACCGAGGTGCCCCCGAATTTCAGTACCATCAGTGCCACGGCTCAGCCCTCCCCGTGGCTCAGGGTGAGCAGCAGCTCCCGCAGCACCTTGCAGGCGGTGGCGGTGGACACCCCGCTGGCGTCCAGCATGGGGGCCAGCTCGTTGACGTCCGCCCCCACCACGTTGACGTGCTCGAAGCGGCGAATGGCCTCCAGCAGCTCCAGGAAGGTCACGCCGCCCGCCTCGGGGGTGCCGGTGCCGGGGAACACGGAGGGGTCCAGGCAGTCCAGGTCGATGGTGAGGTACACCGGGACCTGGCTCTGGGCCAGCTGGGCGGTGAGCTGGGCCAGGCCGTCAAAGGTGAAGGGGTGAAAATCGGTGTGGGAGCGGGCGAAGGCGAACTCCTCCCGCTCGCCGCTGCGGATGCAGAACTGGTGGATGCGTCCGTCCCCCACCAGGTCGTGGCAGCGGCGGAGAACACAGGCGTGGCTCAGGGGCATGCCCAGGTAGTCCTGCCGCAGGTCGGCGTGGGCGTCGAAGTGGACGATGTGCAAGTCCGGGTATTTCTTATGCACCGCCCGCACTGCCCCCAGGGTGACGGAGTGCTCGCCGCCGATGAGCAGGGGCAGCTTGTCATGGTCCAGAATCTCCTGGGCCCGGGCCTCGATGTCCTCCAGGGCCTGCTGGACGCTGCCGAAGCACAGCTCCAGGTCCCCGGAGTCGAAAATCTTGCAGTCGGTGAGGTCACGGTCCTGGTAGGGGCTGTAGGTCTCCAGCCCGAAGCTCTCGTGGCGCATGGCCGCCGAGCCGAACCGGGCTCCAGGGCGGAAGCTGGTGGTGGAGTCAAAGGGGGCGCCAAAGAGGACGATCTTGGCCTCTTCAAAGGGGGTATCGCAGGCGATAAAGGTCTCAATGTTGGGTTTCATATCATTCTACCTCCTCCAGCATTCTCTCCAGGAAGGCCGGGAGGCAGAATGCGCCGGTGTGGAGCCGGACGGTGTAATAGTTGGTTTTCAGGTGCAGGGCCAGCCATTTGTCCCGGTCGAAGTCGTCGATGGGGTGATATTTCTTGCTGGCAAAGCCAAACAGCCAGTACCCGGCGGCGTAGGTGGGGATGTGGGCCTGGTACACCCGGCTGATGGGGAAGGTGCTGACGATGCGCTTGTGGCTGCGCTGCATGGCCTCGGCGTCCTGGTGGTAGAAGGGGCTGCCCTGCTGGTTGACCATAATGCCGTCCTCCCGGAGGGCGTTGTAGCAGATGCCGTAGAACTCCCGGGTGAAGTAGCCCTCGGAGGGGCCGAAGGGGTCGGTGGAGTCCACGATGATCAAATCATACTGGGCATGCTTGCGGCGGATGAAGCGCAGGGCGTTGTCGAAGTAGATGTGCACCCGGTCATCGTCCAGACGGCAGGCGTTGCCGGGCAGGTAGCGGCGGCAGGCGTCCAGCACCTGCTCGTCCATCTCCACCAGGTCGATGCGGCGGATGGACTCGTACCGGGCCAGCTCCCGCACCACGCCGCCGTCGCCCGCGCCGATGACCAGCACGTCCTGGACGTTGGGGTGTACCGCCATGGGCACGTGGGTGATCATCTCATCGTAGATGAACTCGTCCCGCTCGGTGAGCATCACGTTGCCGTCCAGGGTGAGCACCTTGCCGAACTCGGGGGTGTCGTAGATGTCAATCTGCTGAAACTCGCTCTTGTGGGAGTACAGATGCCGCTGGACCCGGATGCTGTGCTTGACGTCCGGGGTATGAAATTCGCTAAACCACAGTTCCATCACAGCGCCTCCTGGGTGAGAATGTTGATGTGCTCAATGTCCGGGTCCTCGGGTCCGGTCATGGAGCAGCCCTTGGCCTTGGCGTAGCGGATGTAGTCCAAAATCTCGGGGGTAATCCGCTCGCCGGGGGCCAGGATGGGGATTCCGGGGGGATAGCACATGACGAACTCGCTGCACACTTCCCCGGCGCTGTCCTCCAGCCGCACGCTCTTTTTGTCGGCGTAAAAGGCCTCTTGGGGGCTGGTGACCACCTCGGGGTCGATGTACTCCTGGTTCATCAGCCCGCTGGCGTCGGTCTGGTACCGCCGCCGGATTTCCGCCAGGGCGCTGACCAGTCGCTCCAGCTCCTGGGGCCGGTCGCCGATGGAGAGATAGGCCAGAATGTTGCCGATGTCGCCGAACTCAATCTGAATGTCGTACTCGTCCCGGAGCAGGTCGTATACCTCAATGCCCGCCAGGCCGATGTCCCGGGTGTGGACGCTGAGCTTGGTGGGGTCAAAGGCGAAGATGGAGTCGCCATTCACCAGCTCGCCGCCGAAGGCGTAGTAGCCGCCCACGGCGTTGATCTCCTCCCGGGCGTACTCCGCCATGGCGGTGACCTGGCGGAATACCTCAGGGCCACGGAGGGCCAGGTTGCGGCGGCTGATGTCCAGGCTGGACATCAACAGATAGCTGCCCGAGGTGGTCTGGGTGAGGTTGATGATCTTGCGCACATGGCCCTCGTGGATGTTGGGGCCGATGAGCAGCAGGGAGGACTGGGTGAGGCTGCCGCCGCTTTTGTGCATGGACACGGCGGCCATGTCCGCCCCCGCCTCCATGGCGGAGATGGGCATGTTTTCCCCGAAGTAGAAGTGGGTGCCGTGGGCCTCGTCGGCCAGGCAGTACATGCCCGCCTCGTGGGCCATCTTCACAATGGCCTTCAGGTCGCTGCAAATGCCGTAGTAGGTGGGGTTGTTTACCAGCACCGCCACGGCGTCCGGGTTCTCCCGGATGGCCTTGGCCACCTGCTCCCGCTTCATGCCCAGGGAGATGCCCAGCTGGTGGTCCACCTCGGGGTTGACGTAGACGGGGATGGCGCCGCACAGCACCAGGGCGTTGATGACGCTGCGGTGGACGTTGCGGGGCATGATGATCTTGTCCCCCCGCTTGCAGGTGGACAGCACCATGGACTGCACGGAACTGGTGGTGCCCCCCACCATCAAAAAGGCGTGGGCGGCGCCAAAGGCATCGGCGGCCAGCTCCTCGGCCTGGCGAATCACCGAGATGGGATGGCACAGGTTGTCCAAAGGTTTCATGCTGTTGACGTCGATGCTCACGCACTGCTGGCCCAGAAACTCGGTGAGCTCCGGGTTGCCCCGGCCCCGCTTGTGGCCGGGGACGTCAAAGGGCACCACCCGCATCTGGCGGAAGGTCTGGAGGGCTTGGTAAATGGGGGCTTGACTCTGGTCAAGGACGTGTTTTCTCTTCATATGCCACACCTCGATACAAAAAAAGACACAAGCTGCATCTGTACAGCTTGTGTCAAACAAGGTCAATATCAAAAGCCCGTGTTCCGACAGACCCATCCCCGGAGCGGGCAGGGGAACGGGTGCGCCGCCCCGCAAATCGGGACGACAAAAAAGGGGGGTGGAGGGGGCTTGGTACATAGAGTCTATATAGCAACAAGATACTTTTACTACTCTGTTATTGACCGTTTCACAAGTCTGCGCAAATGCGCATTTCGGTTATAAAGTAACCAACTTATAAAATTTGAGCTTTTAACTCAATCAATAAGGCGGTAAAACCGCCAATCGGCAGTGGACCCGGCTGTCCGTATGGCCTTAACTCCCGGAGGAGTGGTCCTAGTATGCTTGGCCAGATAAACTCCAGTCAAATTCTAGCTGAGTATAGCATGGGGTGGGGGTGGTGTCAATATTTTTTGGAGAAATTCAGGTAAAAATTTGAGAAAGAAGGCTTGGCCTTCCTCCATTTCTCAGAAGCAAATTAGCGCCCCTGCCAGGGACGCTCCGCTGGAAGACCTCCTAAAGGCTCCCCTGTGTAAGGGGTTGTCCGTCTAACCGCCCAAGGCTCAGGCTTGCCAGCCTGGTGGGGACGCTCCCCGCTGGGGGTGCCTTTTGAGCGGACAAAAGGCACCAAAACCCGCTTAGGGCGTTCCCCCCTAAGGACCCCCCTAGGGTGCCAGGCTGTCCATGCGTCAAGGCTATATTCGGCCCGTCACCCTTGCTGTGGCCCCTGTTTGTGCCACCACACCAGGCCACCCTGGGCAGCTGGCCCTATAGATGGGCGGTTTCCACGTCCGGGCCTACCCTGGAGAAGCGGCGTTCCCGCCGCCGGGGGTTTTGCTGCACCATCCTGTTGCGCTGCGGTAAGGGCCGTGGCTTGCCCGGCCTGTTGGTTCCCTTGTATTGCCCTGGGGGATTCGGGAGGGGCAAGCCCCTCCCCTACACCCAACAACGCAAGAAATTCGGCAATGTTCAGGGGCTTTTTGCGCCCGGCCCC
>NZ_NFKO01000051.1:0-7900 GCF_002160435.1 Pseudoflavonifractor sp. An176
CCTTGGGCAGCTGGCCCTATCATCAGGTGGTTTCCACGTCCGGGCCTACCCTGGAGAAGCGGCGTTCCCGCCGCCGGGAGCCAGGCCCCCGTTAGCTGGAAACAGCGGCACACCAGGGAAAGGCCCTGGCGGTAGAAGGACGCAGGAACAGAGAAGGAAATACAAACCATAGAACGGCAAGCCATCTATGTGACCCCACCGGGCCAAGGGCTGAAAAGAGAAAGACGCAGGGACACCCAGTACCGCGGGGTGGATTCCACAAGGCGGGGGAAGGCCCCGCCTTTGGTGGGTCTTTGGTGACTTTCTGCCCAGTCAGAAAGTTACCCCAGCGGAGCGTCCCCGGCTGGGGCGCTGGTTTCCGCCTGACCAATCGGAGAAGGACAGGCCCTGCCCGTCACCGCCTTCACCGTGCCACATAGACAGATTAAAATATGACCTGTACCAGCACCATATAGAAAATGGTCCCCCCCATGATGGAGAGCATATTGTTGCGCTTCCACAGGTGCAGCCCCACCACCGCAGCACAGGCCAACAGTGCGGGCAGCCACTGGTCTGTGGAGGTAAAGCGCACCCCCTTCAGGCAGTACACAATGAGCATGGCAATGACCCCGGCGGGGAGATATTTGCCCAGATAGAGCACCACTTTGGGGGGCTTGCCCCCTCGGTCAAAGAGGAAAAAGGGCAGAGCCCGGGTGAGGAAGGTCACCACCGCCATCACCGCAATGGCGGCAGCCGTTTGGGCGACACTCATACCTTTTCCTCCTCTCGGTCCAAATAGGGGCGCAGCAGCAACAGACCCGCCACCAAAATGCCCAGGGCGGGGATGAGAAACTGTCCATTCTCCGCCCCCAACGCCAGCAGGCACACCAGAGTGCCCCCCGCTCCCAAAAACACCGGCAGGTGCCGGGAGGCAGACTGCCACTGCTCCACGGCGATGACCAGGAAGAGGGTGGTCATGGCAAAGTCAATGCCCTGGGTGTTGATGGTGATGAGGGCCCCCGCCACCGCCCCGATCACCGACCCGGCAATCCAATACAGCTGGTCCAGCAGGGCAATGGCAAAGTAGAAGTCCCGGGGCTCCACCCCCTCCGGCGCCTCCACCCCCGCCAGCAGGGCGTAGGTCTCGTCGGTGAGGGAAAACATCATGTACCACTTCCGTGCCCCCATGCCCCGGAATTTCTCCAGCATGGACAGGCCGTACACCAGGTGTCGGAAATTGATGATGAGGGTCAGCAGGGCCACATCGGCCAGAGGGGCCGCCGTGGACAGCAAACTCACCCCCAGATACTGGCCGCTTCCGGCGTAAATGGTCATGGACATCAGGGCCGACCACAAAGGCACATACCCCGCCGCCGACATCATCCACCCAAAGACGATGCCGATGGACAGATAGCCCATGAGCACCGGCACCGTGTAGGGAAAGGCGGCGGCGATGGTCTTCCGGTTCATGTCAGGTCACTTCCTTGCACTTCTCTTTTGTACGCTATTATACGAAAGTATCTGGCGTTTGGCAAGGGCCGTTCCACTCCCGTACAAATTACCCGGATTTCTCCCCTCTCAACAGGGCAATCACCGAGTCAAATTGAGAATTTATCCGGAAAAAGCCCCCGGAACTACCGCAAAAAGAGCATTCAAATATCCGGATATTTTGCAGATACTCCTTGAATGACCGGGTGATAGCCATGAAAATTTTATATTTTACTTACTTTTGTTCAATTTGTATTGTTAAGAAGGGAGAAAATACGTTATCTTCGTCCATATCGTTGATGTCCGTATAACTGTATGCTAAGATTTTCCTGACAAAGGGGTTTGCAGCGCCCTGCGGACCCAGACAGCTGGTACGCTGTCAGAACCAAACGAGAAGGAGGACAAACCATGAGAAACACGTTTCTAAAACGAGCAGTGGGAGTTGCGCTGGCTCTGACCATGACCCTCAGCGCCATTCCCCTCTCACCCCGGGCTGTGGCAACTTCGGACAGCGGGAATCAGACCTTTACCAATCCCGTGATGTATGCCGACGTCCCGGATGTGGACGTCATCCGGGTGGATGACGCCTACTACATGGTGAGCACCACCATGCACCTCTCCCCCGGCTGCCCCGTGATGAAGTCCACGGACCTGGTCAACTGGGAGACGGTGAGCTACACCTACGACATTCTGGATGACGGCGACAAGTTCGCCCTGCGCAACGGGGAGAGCGACTACGGCAGCGGCTCCTGGGCCGCCAGCATCCGCTACTACAACGGCAAGTATTACGTATCCTTTGCCAGCCTGTCCACCGGGAAGACCTACATCTTCTCCACCACCGACGTGGAAAACGGCACCTGGCATCGGTCTGAGTTTTCCGGCTACCTCCACGACGTGTCCCTGCTCACCACCCAGGACGACGGCATGTACGTGGTCTACGGCAGCGGCACCGCCCGGTGCCGCCCCGTCTACGAGGACGAGAATGGGGACATCACCCTGGGCGACGAGGTGACCCTCATTGAATACACCGGCCTGGACAACGACGGCAATCCGGTCAACGGTCCTGTGTCCTACATCTCCGAGGGCATCCACGCCTATGAGATCGGGGACTACTACTACCTGTTTATGATTCAGTGGCCCACCGGCGGACGCCGACAGGAAGTCTGCTGGAGAGCCTCCTCCCTGGACGGCCCCTGGGAGAGCCGCAAGGTCTTCGACTCCGGTCTGGAGTTTGACGGCCAGATGGACAACGCCGGCGTGGCCCAGGGCGGCATCGTGCAGGCCGCCGACGGCTCCTGGTACGCCATGCTCTTCCAGGACCACAGCTCTGTGGGCCGCATCCCGGTGCTGGTGCCTGTGACCTGGGAGGACGGCTGGCCCGTGTTCGGCGATGAAAACGGACAGGCCCCTGTGGAGATGGACCTCCCCGGCACCTACACCGGCGAGAAGGACATTGTGGTCTCCGACGAGTTCTACAACGGCCAGCCCCACTCCTTCGCCGCCGACAACAGCAGCGTGTCCACCGCCGCGGACACCGCCACTCAGAACGCGGCAGCGGCAGAGGCCCAGCCCACCGCCGACCAAGAGGCCGAGCGGATGGAGCTCATCGTCAACGGCGGCTTTGAGGACGGCACCGAGAACTGGGCCACCCAGCAGACCGCCACCCTCACCCCCGTGGACGAGGACGGCAACACCGTGCTGCTGGTGTCCGACCGCACCAACACCGCTTCGGGCCCCAAGCAGCTGCTCACCGGAAAGGTGCACGCGGGCCAGACCATCTACGTCAGCGCCCGGGTGCGCTACGACGAGGGCCCCGATACCCGGCTGTTCCACATCTCCATGCAGAATAACGCCGACGGCAACCTGTGGGACGGCATCGACAACGCCGGGTCCGCCACCGCCAAGCGGGGCGAGTGGACCACCATCACCGGCTCCTATACCATCCCCAATGACGCTGACCTGTCCTACAGCAGCATCTTTGTGGAGACCAACTGGACCCCGGAGCAGGACCCGGACACCGACCTCATCGACTTCTATGTGGACGATGTGTCCGTCACCGTGGAGGTGGAGGAGCCGGACTACGGCATTATCGTCAACGGCGGCTTTGAAAACGGCTCCGAGCCCTGGGCCGTCCAGGAGGCCTCCACTCTGGAGATCGTCACCGAGGAGGCATTCAGCGGCTCTTACTCCGCCAAGATTTCCGACCGCACCAACACCGCCTCCGGCCCCAAGCAGGTCCTCACCGGACAGCTGAGCCAGGGCCAGAAGGTCCAGGTCAGCGCCACGGTCAAGTACAACGATGGCCCCGCCTCCAAGACCTTCAACTTCTGCATCCAGTGCGGCGACTGGCGCGGCATTGACGTGGTGGGCTCGGTCACCGCCCAAAAGGGCCAGTGGGCCACCATCACCGGCACCTACACCATCCCCAACGATGCGGACATGTCCTATGTGGGCTGCTTCATCGAGACCGCCTGGACCGCCACCCCCGACCCCACCAACGACCTGTTCGACTTCTATGTGGACGACGTGTCCGTGGTGGTGCTGCCCGACGAGAAGGAGCCTGTGGAGCCCGGAGAGAACGACGACAACGGCTCCTATCTGGACCTGGCCTGGCAGTGGAACCACAACCCCAACAACAACGACTGGTCCCTGACCCAGCGCAACGGCTTTTTGCGCCTGACCACCGGCACCAAGGCCAAGAACATCCTGGAGGCCCGGAACACCCTGACCCAGCGCACCTACGGCCCCACCTGCTCGGGCAATGTGGCACTGGAGATTGCCGGGATGAAAAACGGCGATGTGGCCGGACTGGCCGCCTTCCAGCAGCGGTACGGCTATGTGGGCGTGAAGATGGAAAACGGCACCAAGTACCTGGTGATGACCAAGACCGAGTCCGACTCTGACCCCAACGGCACCGAGGTGGAGCGAGTGGCTCTGGACAACGGGGTCAACCGGGTATACCTCCGGGTGGACTTCGACTACACCCAGCGCAAGGATCAGGCCACCTTCTTCTACAGCCTGGACGGCGCAGCGTGGACCCAGATCGGCAACACCCTGCAGATGGCCTACACCATGCCCCACTTCATGGGCTACCGCTTCGGCCTGTTCAACTACGCCACCCAGACCACTGGCGGCTATGTGGACTTCGACTACTTCCACGTCTCCGACCAGTGCTCCAACGGCTCTGAGACCGTCCTGAATGCCTCTCTGGACGACATCGACGACGTGCTGGGCGTGGCCTACGCCCAGGTGGAGCTGCCCGTGAAGCTGGACACCCTCCCCGACGGCGACTACACCAAGTTGGAAGCGTCCCTGAACATCCCCGACGACTTCACCGTGTCCGGCGTGGTGTTTGACGAGAAGAACGTCACCGGAGATGCCACTTACACCTATCAGGACGGACGTCTGGTGCTCACCGTGTCCGGGGACAACGTCAACTATCAGGACAACGGCGGCACTGGCTTTGCCACCGTCCAGCTCCAACTCACCGACTACACCACCCAGAACAAGACCGTGCAGGTGCGCACCGACTACGTGCGGGTCACCGGCGGCAACGTCTCCTATCGGGTGGACAACGCCGTGTCCAACATCTCCCTGGTGAAGCTGGACTCCGAGGCCCTGGCCAAGATTCCCGGCTACTCCAACCCCCTCATCGACTACGACTTCGGCGCAGACCCCTTCGCCCTGGAGTACAACGGCCGGGTGTACGTGTACATGACCGCCGACCAGTTCGAGTACGACCAGAACGGCAATATCATCGACAACACCTATTCCAAGATCAACTCCCTCCACGTCATCTCCTCCGCCGACCTGGTCAACTGGACCGACCACGGCTTTATCCCCGTGGCAGGCCCCAATGGCGTGGCCAAGTGGGCCAACAACTCCTGGGCCCCGGCCATCGCCTACAAGCAGATTGACGGACAGGACAAGTTCTTCCTGTACTTCTGCAACGGCGGCGGCGGTATCGGCGTGCTGGAGGGCGACTCCCCGGTGGGTCCCTTCACCGATCCCCTGGGCCACGCCCTCATCGACGGCAGCACCCCCGGCACCCAGGGTGTGCCCTGGATTTTCGACCCCGCGGTCATGGTGGATGACGACGGCACCGGATACCTGGTCTTTGGCGGCGGCATCCCCGCTGGACAGGACCTGAACCCCAAGAGCGCCCGCATTGTCCGGCTGGGTGACGACATGATCAGCCTGGACTGCGAGCCGGTGATGATCGACGCCCCCTGCATGTTTGAGGACGGCGGCATTCACAAGGCCAACGGCAAGTACTACTACACCTACTGCTCCAACTTCTCCGGCAACCACTCCGCCGTGGAGGGCTACCCGGGCTACGGCATCATCTGCTATATGGTCAGCGATGACCCCCTGGGCCCCTATGAGTACTGCGGCGAGATTCTCCAGAACCCCTCCACCTACTTCGGAGTGGGCGGCAACAACCACCACGCCATCTTCAACTTCAAGGGCACCTCTTACATCGTCTACCACGCCCAGACTCTGGGCCAGGCCATGGGCATTGAGAAGGGCTATCGTTCCACCCACATCAACGAGGTGGAGTACTACGCCGATGGCCGCATCGTCCCCATCCAGGCCGACCGAGAGGGCATCAGCCAGCTGGAGACCATGAGCCCCTATCAGCTCACCGCCGGGGAGACCATCGCCTGGCAGGCCGGTATCAAGGTAGAGGCCTGTGACCAGCCCGGCCAAGGCCTGTCGGAAGTGAACAACCGCGCCGTCACCGACATCCAAAACGGCGACTGGATTGCCGTGGCCGGTCTGGACTTCGGCGACAAGGGCGCTGCCTCCTTCACCGCCAGCATCGCCGCCCAGGCGGGCGGGGCTGTGGAGCTGCGGGTGGACTCCCCCGACGGCACCGTGGTGGGTACCCTCACCGTGCCCGCCGGAGACGGCACCTATCAGACCCTCACCTGCGATGTCACCGGCCTCACCGGGGTGCACAACCTCTTCCTGGTGTTCACCGGAGACGACCAGGCGGAGAACCTGATGAGCCTGGACACCTGGCAGTTCACCGAGGCGGGCGAGTCTGCTTCCGCCAACAAGGCCCTGCTGCAAGCCACCTATGACTACGCCGTGAATCTGGACACCACCGGTGTGGTGCAGGCCGCTGTGGACGCCTTCCAGAAGGCCATGGACGAGGCCAAGGCCGTGCTGGACAACCCCAACGCCACCCAGGAGCAGGTGAACACCGCTTGGGACAACCTGCTGGAGGGTATCTGGGGTCTGGGCCTGAAGCAGGGCGACAAGACCATGCTGGAGCTGCTCATCCACAAGGCAGAGGGCATGCTCCCCAATGAGAGCAAGTACCTGCCCGACCACTGGCAGGAGCTGCTGGACGCCCTGGCCGCCGGTCAGGACGTGATGGAGGACGGCAATGCCCTCCAGGGCGACGTGGAGACCGCCGTGGACGAGCTCCTCACCGCCATTCTGGCCCAGCGCTTCAAGGCGGATAAGTCCATCCTGGAAGACCTCATCGGCGCTGCCCAGGACATGGACCTCACCGGATACACCGCCGAGTCCGTGGCCACCTTCCGCTCCGCTCTGGCCGCTGCCCAGGCTGTGATGGCCGACGAGAGCCTGTCGGAGGACGACCAGCAGGTGGTGAACGACGCCGTGGCCGCGCTCCAGAGCGCCATGGACGGCCTCACCGCCGAGGGCGACGTGCAGCCCTCTGAGAAGCCTCAGGAGAGCCAGAAACCTGAGCAGACCCAGGCACCTGAGGCCACCGACCAGCCTCAGGCCACCCAGAAGCCTGAGAACGTGCCTCAGACTGGGGACTCCGCCCAGCTGATGGGGTACGTGGCGGCCCTCACCGCCGCTGTGGGCCTGCTGGCTGGCGCTGCCTATGTGTCCCGCAAGCGTCGCAGCTAATCCCAAATCAAGCAAAAAGTACGGTCAGCGAAAGCTGACCGTACTTTTTTGCTGTTTCGAGAGACAATTTCTTCTCCGATTTCCTGGGCAGGAACCAGCGCCCCCGCCGGGGACGCTCCGCTTATGCCCGATTTCTCCCCGATGAGAAATCGGGGAAAGAATCGCCAAAGGCGGGGCCTTCCCCCGCCTTGTGGAATTCACCCCGCGGTACGGGGAGCCCCTGCACATTTCTCTTTGCGGCCCTTGGCCCGGTGGGGTCACATAGAGGGCATGGCAATTCTTTTGTAAGTTTCAGCTTCTACGACAAATAAAACTTCTACCACAAGGGCCTCACCCTGGTGTGCAACGGTTCCCAGTTGCCGATAGCCTGGCTCCCGGCGGCGGGAACGCCGCACACACCAGAGTAGGCCCGGAGGTGGAAACCGCCTGGCGATAGGGCCAGCTGCCCAGAGCAGCCTGGTGTGGTGGCACGACTAGGTGCCACAGCAAGGGTCACGGGCCGAACACCAGCTTGACGCAGTTCCAGCCTCGTACCCCAAGG
>NZ_NFKO01000052.1:0-7677 GCF_002160435.1 Pseudoflavonifractor sp. An176
GGCGGGGGAAGGCCCCGCCTTTGGTGGGTCTTTGGTGACTTTCTGCCCAGTCAGAAAGTTACCCCAGCGGAGCGTCCCCGGCTGGGGCGCTGGTTTCTGCCTGAGAAATCGGAGGAGTGCAAGCCCTCTCCGTCCGCCCTACAGGCCTTGCCTTTTGGTGCAGTTTTGGATAAGATAGAGAAAAACAAACCACCAAAAGGAAGATCGCCATGAGCCTGTTTCGCTGTCCCATCTGTGGAGCCCCCCTCACCCGGGAGGGCCGCACCTATACCTGCCCCAACCGCCACTGTTACGATGTGGCCCGGGAGGGGTACGTCCACCTGCTCCCCGCCAACCAGAAGCACTCCGCCAACCCCGGGGACGACAAAGCTATGATCGCCGCCCGCACCGCCTTTCTGGACGGGGACTACTATGCCCCTCTGCGGGAGACTCTTTGCACCGTTGTGTCCGCCCACGGGGGACAGAATCCCAAAATCCTGGACGTGGGGTGCGGCGAGGGGTACTACACCCAGGGCCTGGCCCAGCTGCCGGGGGTAGAGATCGCCGGGGTGGACCTGTCCAAGGCGGGGCTGAAAAAGGCGGCCCGACGGGTAAAAGAGGGGGAGTTTGCCGTGGCCTCGGTGTACCATCTCCCCGTGGCGGACCAGGCGGTGGACGTGGTGGTGGACTGCTTCGCCCCTCTGGCCCTGGAGGAATACCGCCGAGTGCTGCGAAAAGGCGGGCTGTTTGTCTACGTGGTGCCCGCCCCCCAGCACCTCATGGAGATGAAGGCGGTGCTCTACGACACCCCCTACCCCAACCCCGAGGAGCGGGTGGAGTATGAGGGGTTCTCCTATGTGGACATCCTACCTGTGACCACCACCTTCACCCTGCCGGACCAGGCGTCCATTCAGGCCCTGTTTGGCATGACCCCCTACGCCTGGAAGACCCCCCGGGCGGGGGTGGAGCGGCTGGAGCAGCTGGAGCAGCTCACCGTCACGGCGGACTTCCGGGTGCATGTGTTTCGCCGGGAGGGTTGCAAGAAACCCAGTTCTGTGCTATGATTTCTTTATCATACTGAAATCCCAAGGAGGAATTTCCCATGTCTCAGATGAATGCCATTCCCGAGCGCGACCAGGTTTCCGTGGAGGAGACCTGGAACCTCACCGACCTGTACGCCGACGACGCCGCCTGGCAGGCCGAGTTTGAGGTGGCTCAGACCTACGTGGACAAGCTGTCCGCCTACGCCGGGCGGCTGGGCGAGAGCGGCGCCACCCTGCTGGAGTACCTGGAGCTGTGCCAGGAGGCCGACACCCTGCTGAACAACCTGGCCAACTACGCCTACCGCAAGGGGGACCAGGACACCCGCGTGGCTCAGTACCAGGCCATGGAGGGCAAGATCAGCTCTCTGGCCGTGGAGATCAACGGCGCCATCGCCTTTGAGACCCCCGAGCTGCTGACCATCGACCCGGCCAAGCTGGAGGGCTTTTTCCAGGAGGAGCCCGGCCTGGAGCTGTACCGCCGCTACCTGACCATCATCCAGGAGAAGCGGGCCCACGTGCTCTCCGACGCTGAGGAGAAGCTGCTGGCCGCCGCTGCCGATCTGGCCCAGGCCCCCAGCGACGTGTACGCCAAGCTCACCTACGCCGACCTCACCTTCCCCTCCACCACCGACGGGGAGGGCAACGAGGTGCCCCTGTCCAACGGCGCTTTTGTGCCCACCCAGATGAGCGAGGACCGGGTGCTGCGGAAAAACGCCTTTGAGGCCTTCTACGGGGTGTATGGCAGCGTGCGCAACACCGCCGCCGCTACTCTCAACGCCGAGGCTAAGCAGCGCCAGTTCTACGCCAACGCCCGCAAGTACCCCTCCGCTCTGGCCGCCGCCGTAGACTCCACCCGGGTGCCCGAGAGCGTGTATCACAACCTCATCCAGACGGTGAACGCCAACCTGGACAAGATGCACCGCTATATCCGCCTGCGCAAGAAGCTGCTGGGCGTGGACGAGCTGCACATGTACGACATCTACGCCCCCATGGTGTCCGGCGGGGAGAAGGTCATCCCCTATGCTGAGGCCAAGGACACCGTGTTTGACGCCCTGGCCCCCATGGGGGAGAAGTATCGGGCCATCATCCGGGAGGGCTTTGACAACCGCTGGATTGACGTGCGGGAGAACGTGGGCAAGCGCTCCGGGGCCTACTCCGCCGGGGCTCTGTGCCACCCCTACGTGCTGCTCAACCACAAGGACAACCTGGAGAGCATGTTCACCCTGGCCCACGAGATGGGCCACGCCGCCCACTCCTACCTGTCCAACCGCACCCAGGCTCCCGTGTACCGGGACTATGTGATCTTCGTGGCTGAGGTGGCCTCCACCTGCAACGAGGCCCTGCTCATGGAGTACCTGCTGCAGCGCACCACCGACAAGCGCGAGCGGGCCGCCCTCATCAACCACTTCCTGGAGCAGTTCAAGGGCACCCTGTACCGCCAGACCATGTTTGCCGAGTTCGAGCTGCGCATGGGCGAGCTGTGCGCCAAGGGCGAGCCCCTCACCGCCGACCTGCTCTCTGCCGAGTACAAGGCTCTCAACGAGAAGTACTACGGCCCCGACATGGTGTCCGACGACGAGATCGCTCTGGAGTGGGCCCGCATCCCCCACTTCTACTACAATTACTATGTCTATCAGTACGCCACCGGCTACTCCGCCGCCATCGCCCTGTCCCGCCGCATCCTCAAGGGCGGGGAGAGCGCCGTGGAGGACTATCTGGGCTTCCTGTCCGGCGGCTGCTCCAAGGACCCCATCGACCTTTTGAAGGGCGCTGGCGTGGACATGTCCTCTCCCGCCCCCATCCAGGACGCTCTGGACCTGTTCGGCACTCTGCTGGACGAGATGGAGAAGCTCATGGAGGAGTAATGCTCCCCAATTTTCTCAAACATACCAAGATGGAAGCAGCCCTTTGGGTTGCTTTCATCTTTTTTTCGACCCAAAGCCTTCCTCCCGGAGGGAGCGAAAAGATACCGCCGCACCTCTTGTTGTGCTGTGGTAGGGGCCGTGGCTTGCCCGGCCCGAAGACCTGGGCAATACCAGGGCAGCAACAGAAACGATACTTCTTACCTATTCGCTCTTATCTTATTCCGTTTCTGTGCCCCTCCCCTACGCCCAGCAGCCCAAGAAATGCGGCAAGGTTCAGGGCCTGCATTCTTCATTTTTCATTCATCATTATTCATTAATGATCACCGCCCGGCGGCCCATGGCGTCGAAGATGTCCCAGAAGGTGGACTCCTCCACCCACTGCCACCCCTCCAGAGGGTCGGCGGTGAGGTAGCCCTCCTCCCCATAGTCCACCACCACCACACAGTGGAGGTTGGCATAGGGTTGGTAGAAGGTATTGTCGTTGAGGTACCAGTAGCGGAGGCTGGCCACCGGGGCGGTGTAGTCCAGGGTCACCCAGGCCACCAGGGGCACGCCGTCCTCCAGATATCCGTTGAATTGCCGCTGGGACAGCCCGGACACCGCCCGGACGGCCCAATCGCTGCCCTGGTCCTGGAGGTAGGCGTTGCCCGCCTGGACAATGGGCCCCTCGAAGCAGTACCAGCCCCCCAGCTCCGAGGTGGCGTCCCCCACGTACACGTCCTCGGGGTTGCCCCCCACCTTCCACCCCTCCGGGGTCTCGGTGAAGTCCTGGCGGGGGAGATACCCTTCATACAGCTCCAGCTTATCCACCGGGTATCCGGCCCAGCCCAGCACCATGGCCAGACTGGTGACCTCACAGCCGTTGGGCAACTGGGGATTTTGCCGTTGCAGCGTTACCCCCCTCTGGGGCTTTGCCGGGGTGGTGGGAGCGGGCTGTGCTGTGGGAGCGGGCTGTGCTGTGGGAGCGGGCCGTGCTGTGGGAGCGGGCCGTGCTGTGGGAGCGGGCCGTGCTGTGGGTGTGGGCTGTGCTGTGGGAGCAGGCCGTGCTGTGGGAGCGGGCCGTGCTGTGGGAGCGGGCTGTGCTGTGGGTGTGGGCTGTGCTGTGGGAACAGGCGGCGTTGTGGGTGTGGGCGAGGACATGGAGGCAGACGGAGTGCAAAAGGGCGTGGCAGCTGCGGGTGAGAAGGCGTGGGGGGTGATGGCCACCAGGAGCAATCCGCCAGCCAGACAAAGGCCAATGGCCCCGACTGTGTACCAGTGGAGCTTATGACGTGCTGTTCGGAACATAGAAAAGCCCCCTTTCACCAATTTCTATCTCTACAGACAGTATGAGGCAAAAGGGGGCAAGAAATCTCCCATGAAGTTGTATCGAAGTTGTATCAATATCCATACCCGGACCTGCCATTGATGGCGATTCCGCTATATCCCTCCAGTACCACATCATAATATAGTCCCACGGAGTACCAGCTGTTCACATCGGAGTGGGAAGTGGTGAGCACCACCACCACCTGCCGCTGGGTGGTGACCAGCTGTACCCAGCAGTCGGCCACCTCCAGCGCGGCAGAAATCTGCTCCAACTGGGTTTGGAGCGGGGCGCTTTCATCCAGGTTCAAGGTATCGCGCACCCGCCCCAGTTGGGAGAGTACATTGCCGAGCATCGTGGCGGCATTGGCCTCATACCAGATTCCCCCGGACTCCATGTAGGGAGTCTGGTCCAGCTGCTCCCATATCTCCAACAACAGTTCCTCTATCGTGTGAGAGGCGTGGGGGGAGAAGAGCTGGCACACATCCTGCTGCACCTGTGCCAATGCTGCCTCTTTCTGGGTCCGAGTGGGGGGCTCTCCGGTGGAGCGGGCCACCCAGGTCATGCCGGAATCCTGGTAATCCTGGCCGTAGGCCACATCCAACAGGGCGGGCAGGCCGCTCTGGGTGGTCACGGGGCAGTCTGTCCAATATCCGGTGTTGTTGCGGATTTTGCCCTGGTTTACGCTATCTTGCATACCTGTGAACCCCAAAATGGAGGGGATTTGCTCCAGATTGTAGGTGAGCCATCCCAGCTGCTGGTTGATCATTTCTTGGGAGAGGTTGCTCTCAAACGTCTCTTCCTCGTAGCGATTCCAGGGGTAAAAGACCACTTCCTCCTTGCTCTGGCCCACCACCGAGGGGATGGTGGGGGTGTCCACCTCCACGGTTTTGCCCGCCTGGGGGACCACCACCAGCCGGGCGGCCATCCCCACGGCCATGCCTCCGGCCAGCAAAATGAGGACGGTCAAAAGGACAAATAGCCAGGGGCGGCGATTAGACGTCTTCATGGCCGTCCACCTCCTGACACAGCGGGAAGGTGAGGGTCACCTGGGTGCCCTCTCCCTCCTGGCTCCAGAATTCCATGGTGCCCTGGTGGGCCACCACAATGGCCTGACACAGGGCCAGACCCAGGCCAGCGCCCCCCGCCTTGCGGCTGCGGCTCTTGTCCACCATGTAGAAGGGCTGGCAGATCTTCTCCAGCTCTTCGGGGGGGATGCCCTGGCCCCAGTCCCGAATCTTCAAAACGGCCTTCTCTCCCTCCGCCTGGGCGGTGAAGGACAGCCGCCCCCCGGTGGGGCTGGCCTTTCGGGCGTTGTCCAGCAGGTTGTACAGCAGAGATTTGAACAGCTCCCGGTCCATGGCGATGGACAGGGGAGGGCAGGAACAGGAGAGGGTCAACTGGGTCTGGGCCAGCAGGGGCTCCAGACTCACCGCCACCTCGCCCACCACCTGGTCCAGGGGGGTGGGCTCGAAGGTGAGGTTGACGCTGCCCACGGTGAGAAGCTCCAGCAGCTTGGCCGACAAGGAGCGCAGCCGCTTGGCCTCCTCCAGAATGATGCCGGAATACTCCACCCGCTGGGGGTCGGACACCGTCTTGGGCAGGTACAGCAGGTCGGCATAGCCCATGATGGAGGTCAGGGGGGTCTTCATCTCGTGGGCCAGGTTGCCCACGAACACCCGCCGCTCCTCGGCCACCTGCTCCAGCTGTTCCACTCGCTCCTGTACCGCCTGGGCCAGGGCGTTCATGTCCTGGGCCAGGTCGGCCAGCTCGTCCTGGCTGCGGATGTCCAGCCGCTGGTCGTAGTTGCCCCCGGCGATGGAGCGGGCGTTTTCCCGCAGGGCGCCCAGGGGGCGCAGCAGTCGCCGCACCAACAGTAGCAGCAGCACGGCGGCCAACAGGCTGATGCCCAGGCTCAGCCCCACCGACCGCAGGGCCTGGAGGTTCAGGTCCCGCTGGAGGTCGCCCACCGAGTAGGCGGCTACCAAACGGTACTCCCCGGACTCCAGGGTCAGGGGCATAGAGCACACCAGATACCACTCCCCGGCGGTGTCGCCCGCCTGGAGCTGGCACTGGGTGAGGCTGTCATCTTCGGCGGTGGGTGGGACCACCCCGGCGGGCAGCTGGTTCCACACCGCCTTTTCTTCCTGGTCCAGCAGCATCAGACCCGCCAGATAGTCGTCGGTGGCCTGTTGCTCCAGGGTCTGGATGGCGGTCTCCCGGGTCTGATCCTCCTGGAGCAGCACCACACCCAGCCGCAGCCGCTGGTTGAGAATGCCCGCTTTCAGAATGCCCGCCATGTACTGCTGTTGGGTGATGGCCCGCTGCTGTTCCCGCTGCCACAGGGCATCCCGGGTGGAGCGCAGCAGCAGCACCGAAGACAGGGCAGTGATGGACACCATCAGGGCCAGGGTGGAGAGAAAGATCTTCTGCCACAGCTTCATGGCAGCTTCTCCAGGCGGTACCCGATGCGGGGCAGAGTCACCAGGCGCTGGGACAGGTCCAGCTTCTGGCGCAGCCGCTGGACGTGGATGTCCACGGTGCGGCTCTCTCCCTGGTACTCATAGCCCCACACCATGGAGAGGAGCCGTTCCCGACTCAGGGCCAGGTCCTGGTGCTGGAGGAAGACCCGCAGCAGCTCAAACTCCTTGGGGGCCAGGGGCACCAGCTCCCCGTCCAAAGTGACGGTGTGGCTGTCCAGGTTCTGGACAATGGGGCCGTAGGTGAGCACCCGGACGCCGCCGCCCCGGCGGCGCAGCACCACCTCCACCCGGGCCAGCAGCTCCAGGGTCTCAAAGGGCTTGGTGATGTAGTCCTCGGCGCCCAGCCGCAGGCCCCGCACCTTGTCCCCCACCTGCTGCACGGCGGTGAGGAAGATCACCGGGACCCCCACACCCCGCAGGTGCTCCATGACCTGGAAGCCGTCCATGCCGGGGAGCATCACGTCCAGCAGCACCAGGTCGAACACCCCCGGCTGCACCAGCTCCACCGCCTTGGACCCGTCCATGCAGCTCTGACAGGTGTAGCCCGCCATCTCCAGGGTGGCGGCAATCATGCGGGCAATATTTTCTTCGTCCTCCACAATGAGTATGTGTGCCATGGTGTTTCTCCTCTCCCCATCATGCTTATGGTACCTTCATCTTATCACAGGGCTTTGGACAAGTCAGCAAGAAGTTGTTTCCGAGTTGTAAAGGCGGAACGTTTCACCTGGGCAATTCCCCTGGCGAGGGGAGACGCGCTGAAGCTGGGGTGACTTTCTGGGTGGGCAGAAAGTCACCAAAGACCCACCAAAGGCGGGGCCTTCCCCCGCCCCGGAGACCTCCACCAATCCCGAGGCCACCCAGAAGCCTGAGACTGACGTGCCCCAGACCGGGGACGCCGCCCAGCTGAGCCTGGTGCTGGGTGTTCTGGTTCTGTCCGCCGCCGGGCTGGCGGCTGTGGTGACGGTGCGTCGTCGGCGCAGCTAAGCCCCTGATAAAACAAGAAA
>NZ_NFKO01000053.1:0-7510 GCF_002160435.1 Pseudoflavonifractor sp. An176
GCCGGGGTGGGTTGAGGGGTAGGCGCTGGCGTGGGGGTTGGTGCAGGGGTCGCCGTTGCCTCCGGTTCCTCCTCTGCGGCCGCACCGTGACCACTTATGTAGGACTGCCCCAGGTCCTGCTGCTGGCTCAGAAGGGTCACCTGCTGATCGGCTGCGTTCCCGCTCCCCTGGTCGGTTCCCTCCACCAGCTGCTCCAGCCACGCCGCTCCGGGCAACTTCTCCCCCGCCCAGGCCGTTGCCTGCTGCATCCAACTTCCCAGGTCCATGTCCGCTTGCAGCATCTGGCGCACCGCCTCCGCCTGGCCGGGAAACACCCCTCGCCCGATAAACACCAACAAAAATAGCATGCCGCTGGCCACCAGTTGAATCCCCCAGCGGGCCGCTCCCGGCGCGGCCGCTGGCTTTCCCCGCCGCGCCCCCGCCGGAGTGGAACGCCGTCTCACCCCTGTGTCCATACGCTCCCTCCCTTGTCCAAATCAACCTAATGCACCCTATGCACCGGAAAGCTGGAATATTCCCCCGGTGATTTTGTCGATTTTGTGAACTTTTTGAAAAGCCATTGACAACCGAGAGTAACGCGCCTATAATCCCTTATGTTTCTTAATTATGTTACTTAACCTTTTTGAGGGTTCAGTATCAAGATGGGAGGTTATAACATTGAAGGATCAGCAACACCCACGTGCGCTGGAGCTGCTGCGGGAGATGGACCTGCTGCGCCGCACCTGGAAGCTGGCCATCCCCAACACCGGAATCAACAAGTCGGAATTTTTCACCCTGTACACCCTGCGCTGTCCCAATGGCCAGGCTCTGTCCTGGGGTGAGGGCTGCTCCCAAGAGCCTGCCCCCATGACCCTGTCCACCCTGGCCAAGGCCATGAAGCAGAGTATGCCGGCGGTGAGTCAGCGCATCACCAAGCTGGAGGAACTGGGCTATGTCCGGCGGGAGCCAGACCAGCGGGACCGCCGCACGGTGTGGATTCACCTGACGAGCGCAGGCAACGAGCTGCTCCAGACCACCGGCTCTGAGATGTTGGGAAAGCTGGAGCGAGTGCTCCACCGCCTGGACACCCAGGACGGGGTCAACGCCCAGCTGCTCATCCAAGCCTTCCACTGCCTGGCCCTGGCAGTGGAAGAGGAATTTTCCCAGGGCAAACCGTAACTTCTAGGAGGGAACCAGATTTTATGCTGAAACTCAAGCGTTATTTGAAACCCTATGCCGTTCTGTTGCTGATGGGCATTGTGTTTCTCTTTGGCCAGGCCATGCTGGAGCTGTCCCTGCCCAACTACATGAGCGACATCGTCAATGTGGGCCTGCAACAGGGAGGCATCACCTCCCCCGCTCCCCAGGTGATCTCCGCCGATGCCTTTGGCCTCATGGAACAGTTCATGTCCCAGGAGGACCGGGATGTGGTGGAGGGAGCCTACGTGGCCCTGGCAGACCACCCGGACTATGAGGACCTGTCTGCCACCTTCCCCAAGGCCGAAGACACCGACCTGGCTCTGAACACCCAGGACACCCAGGCCGTAGAGACCGCTTTTGGCCGGGCCAGCTACGCCTTGACCCAGGTCATGAGCCAGGCCTCTGGCTCCAACGAGGACGACCAGGCCTCCATGGCCGAGGGATTCCAGGCCCTGGGGCAGATGTTGGCCCAGCCCCAGGCTCAGGCACTCATCCAACAAGCCATTGACGTGGCGGCCCAGACCCCGGACACCATGCTGGAGCAGACAGGTGTGGCCATGGTCAAGGCCTTCTATCAGCAGCTGGGCGCTGACACCGATGCCATTCAGACCCACTACATTCTCACCACTGGTGGACGTATGGCCGTGTTGGCGGTGCTGCTCACCCTGTGCGCCGTGGCCGCCGGCTACTGCATGGCCCGCATGGGCGCCGGGGTCGCCCGGGACCTGCGCCGGGATGTGTTCACCAAGGTCACCTACTTCAACAACGATGAGATGGACCGCTTCTCCGGGGCCACCCTCATCACTCGTTCCACCAACGACATCACCCAGGTGCAGAATTTCCTGAGTATGGGTCTGCGGCTGCTGTGCTTTGCCCCCATCATGGGCATTGGTGGCCTCATCATGGGCCTGTCCACCTGCGTCAACCTGGCCTGGGTGCTGGCTCTGGCCCTCATCGTCATGCTGGGCCTGCTGCTGGTGCTCTTTGCCGTGGCCATGCCCCGCTTTAAGAAGATGCAGGCCCTGGTGGACCGGCTCAACCTGGTCAGCCGGGAGGAGATCGGCGGCCTGATGGTGGTGCGGGCCTTCTCCAATCAAAAGTTCATGCAGGACCGCTTTGAAAAGGCCAACGGGGATTTGACCTCCAACACCCTCTTCGTCAACCGGGCCATGGCCACCATGATGCCCGCCATGACCCTGGTGATGAACGGCCTGTCCCTGCTCATCGTGTGGTTCGGCGGCAAGCAGATCGCCGCCAGCAACTTGCAGGTGGGCGACATGATGGCCTTCATCCAGTACGCCATGCACGTGATCATGAGCTTCTTGTTCATCAGCATGATGTTTATCATGGTGCCCCGGGCCTCCGTGTCCGCCGAGCGTATCAACGAGATTCTCCAGACGGAGGTGCAGGTCAAGGACAGCGACCACCCCACCCACCTGAGTCAGCCTGTGAAGGGCGTAGTGGAGTTCCGGGATGTGTCCTTCCGCTACCCCGGCGCCGACGCCGACGTGCTGGAGCACGTGAGCTTTGTGGCCCGGCCCGGACAGACCACCGCCTTCATTGGCTCCACGGGTTCGGGTAAATCCACCCTCATCAACCTCATCCCCCGCTTCCATGACGTCAGCGAGGGCAGCATCACCCTGGACGGGGTGGACATCCGGGACATTCCCCAGAAGGAACTGCGGGACGCCATCGGCTATGTGCCCCAGAAGGGCCTGCTGCTCCGGGGCACCGTGGAGAGCAACCTGCGGTATGGCAATCCCGACGCCTCTCAGGACACCATCGACACCAGCGCCCGCATCGCCCAGGCCTCGGAGTTCATCTCCCACCTGGACCAGGGCATGCAGACCCCCATCAGCCAGGGCGGCACCAACGTCTCCGGCGGACAGCGGCAGCGTCTGTCCATTGCCCGGGCTCTGGCCAAAGAGGCCCCGGTGTATATCTTCGACGACACCTTCTCCGCTCTGGACTTTAAGACCGACGCCCAGCTCCGGGCCGCTCTGAAGGAGTACACCACCCAGGCCACCGTCCTCATCGTGGCCCAGCGAGTGTCCACCATTTTGGATGCCGACCAGATTCTGGTGCTGGACCAGGGCAAGGTGGTGGGCTGCGGTACCCATCAGGAGCTGATGCGCACCTGCAAGACCTATCAGGAGATCGCCCAAAGTCAGCTTTCAAAGGAGGAATTGGCATAATGGCAGGACCTATGAGACACGGCCCCATGGGCGGCCGTAACCCGATGGGAGAAAAGGCAGCCGATTTCAAGGGCACCATGATTAAGCTGCTGGGCTATATGAAGCGCTATCTCCCCATGCTCATCATCGCTCTGGTGTGCGCCATTGCGGGCACCGCATTTTCCATCCTTGGTCCTAAGATTCTGGGCCAGGCCACCACCAAGCTGTTTGAGGGCTTGATGGCCATGATCGCCGGCACGGGCTCCATTGACTTTGACGCTCTGGCCCAGATCTTGCTGTTCCTGGGCGGCCTGTACCTGTTCAGCGCCCTACTCAACTACGTCCAGGGCTGGCTCATGGCGGGCATCGCCACCAAAGTCAGCTACACCATGCGCACGGACATCAGCCAGAAAATTGACCGTCTGCCCATGTCCTACTTTGACAAGGTGTCCCACGGCGAAGTGCTCAGCCGTATCACCAATGACGTGGACTCCGTCACCCAGACTCTGAACCAGAGCCTGTCCCAGGTGGTCACCCAGGTGACCCTGCTGCTGGGCGTGCTCATTATGATGCTGTCCATCAGCCCCTGGATGACCCTGGTTGCCCTGTGCATCCTCCCAGTGTGCCTGATCATCGTCACCAGCGTCATTCGCCACAGCCAGAAGTTCTTCCGCAGCCAGCAGGAATATCTGGGCCATGTCAACGGCCACGTGGAGGAGATGTACGGCGCCCATGTGGTGGTCACCGCCTTCAACGGCCAGGAGGACTCCATCCGGGACTTCAACGAGATGAACGAGAAGCTCTACCACAGCGCCTGGAAGAGCCAGTTCCTCAGCGGTCTGATGATGCCTCTGATGAACTTTGCCAGCAACCTGGGCTATGTGGCTATCTGCGTGCTGGGCGGCTTCCTGGCTCTGAACCAGGCCATCACCGTGGGTGACATTCAGGCCTTCATCCAGTACGTGCGCCAGTTCACCCAGCCCATCAACCAGCTGGCCAACATCTCCAACCAGCTCCAGCTCACCGCTGCCGCCGCCGAGCGGGTGTTCCTCTTCCTGGAGGAGCCAGAAGAGGAGGCCGACCCGGTGCCTGCTGTAGACCCTGAATCCATCGACGGCTCGGTGCAGTTTGCCCACGTAAACTTTGGCTATCTGCCGGATAAGACCATCATCCACGACTTCTCCGCCTCCATTCAGCCTGGCACCAAGGTGGCCATCGTAGGCCCCACCGGAGCCGGTAAGACCACCATCGTCAAGCTGCTCATGCGCTTCTACGACGTCAACCAGGGAGCCATCCTCCTCAGCGGCTACGACGTGCGCCAGTTCGCCCGGGGCGAGATGCGGGACGCCTTCGGTATGGTGCTCCAGGACACCTGGCTGTACAACGACACCATCATGGAGAACATCCGCTTCGGCCGTCTGTCCGCCACCGATGAAGAGGTGATCCAGGCCGCCAAAGCCGCCCAGGTGGACCACTTTGTTCGCACCCTCCCCCATGGCTACGACACGGTGCTCAACGAGGACGCCAGCAACATCAGCCAGGGCCAGAAGCAGTTGCTCACCATCGCCCGCACCATCCTCTCGGACCCCAAGATTCTCATTTTGGACGAGGCCACTTCCAGTGTGGACACCCGCACCGAGGTGGCCATCCAGACCGCCATGGACCGCCTCACCCAGGGCCGCACCAGCTTCATCATCGCCCACCGGCTGTCCACCATCCGCAACGCCGACGTCATTCTGGTGATGAAGGACGGCGACATCGTGGAGACTGGTACCCACCAGCAGCTGCTGGATCAGAACGGCTTCTACGCCAATCTGTACAATAGCCAGTTTGCCACCACCTAACCACAATCAAAAAAGGGCATGTTGCAAAAAAGTTAGCGAGAACCTTCAAGAAGACGGTTCTCGCTAACTTTTTTAATGCGCAAATTTTCCGCTCGGGTCTGAAAACTGCATTTTGCAACAGCCCCTTCGTTTCAGACTGTCAAAAACCTCATATCAATGCAAGGAGGATCATTTTTCTTGCATCGTCAAAAGCCCTCGGCAGAGTTTTCCCATCCGCAGATGGGAAAATAAATTGAAATCCGTTTTTTCGGGGACATGCGCATCGAAAAAACACCTCTCAGCCCGCCAGTGTGGAATCGGGTCGCCCTTTGACCCGATTATGCATGCAGCGGGCTGCATCCCATCTCAAAAATGCAAGCATTTTTGAGAAATATGTTAATATCCCAGTTCCTCGCCCACCAGGATCACCTTGATGCGGCCGGGCACCCGCTGCTGGCGGTGAATCACCGTGGTGCAGCAGATGCGGTCCGGGCTGTGGCAGTCCTCACAGCGTCCGGAGATGGTGCAGGGGGTCTTTCTGTGCAGCCGTACCGCGTTGGCCGGGGCGGCCACCTGCTCCACCCGGGCCACCGCCGCCTCCAAGTTGGGCACAATCTTGTTGTACCCCACCACACAGATGACGCTCTTGGGACCATAGGTCATGGCGGCCACCCGGTTGGCGTTGCCATCCACATTGTACAGCTCTCCCTGCTCGGTCACGGCGTTACAGCTGGTGAGATAACAGTCGGCAAAAAAGGCCTTACGCAGAACCAGGTCGATTTCCTCCTGAGGCACCGCCTCCCGGTCATAAAATTCATAGTCGCCACTGCGCAGAAGGTCCATGATACCCGCCTCACTCAACGTCATGCTGCCTCCACAGGCAACCGTGCACCCCTTGGGCAACAGCTCCTGTACCAGCTTTCGGGCATCCTCCAGGGTAGGCGCATAGTAGGCAGTCATATGGTTCTCTTCCAGCTTCTTGGCGGTGCGCTCAATGAGCTTCTCCCGTACCAGAGCCATAGGTTCGTGATTGGTCATGGCGGCCTCTCTCCTTTTTGTAAAATAGATGCTTCCATTGTACTCCATTTCCCCCAAAGTGTACAAGGTTTTTCTTCTCCGCTCGTCTTTCAAAATTCTTAATAAAACCTTGATGATATTCTCAATCCCCCATGGTATACTCAGGGAGAATTTGATAAACCTGCATTCTTTTTGGAGGTGGGTACATTGACTGATTCCTTCACCTTTTCTCTCTCCCCTCTGGACACCGAAGCCCTGCTCCCCCAGCTCGCCGCGGCGCTGGAAAAGCGAGTGGAGCTCCACTCCCGTCAGCGACTTCCCGGCCTGTGGCAGGTCACCGACAAGCTCTCGAACGCAGAGCGTGGCTCCCAGCCTGTGGCAAACCATCGCAAACGTCTGCGCCAGTTTTTAGGGCTCCTACTCTGGGTGCTGGGCCTACTGATGTTGGCCCCCGGGCTCATCGACCCCCAGGAACTGTTTGTCCCGCTGGTGGCAGGAGCCTGTGCCTTCTTCTTGGGCCAGCTGACCCTCTGGCTCTACCAGCGCACCCTGCTGGCCATTCTGGACTTGGCCTGCGGTCTCTTCCTGTGCATGTCTGCCCTGGGCGCTCCCAATCAGATGTTGGGCCTGCTGTGGGCAGCCGTTCCCTGCCTACTGGTGAGTGTCGCCGTCCTGCCCTCTCGGCGGCGTCAACGCACCACCCCCTTTGAGAAAGAGGCACGGAACCTTCTTGCCAAGTACCAGGACCTTAAGCCCCACACCATCCAAGCGGTATTTGACCATCAGGGCCTCACCGTGTCTCAGCCAGAGGGAGCCCCCAGTGTATACCCCTATTCCACTGTGTCCTTCTTTGTGGAGACCCCCGATCTGCTTCTCCCCTTTTTCCAGGATACGCTGCTTCTCCTGCCCAAGTACGATCTGACCACTGGGACCATGGACCAGCTGCGCACCCTGCTGGCCCAACAGGCCCCCTATGAAATTCTGGAATAATCCCTGGATTTTTGACTCTCTCCCCCGATTCTACTTCTGAGGGGTGTTCCTTCCGCCCTCTTTCTGCTATACTTGCAGCCAAGAGAGGGGGTACATCCATGGACCTTGTGAAAATCGGGGCATACATTGCCAGCAAGCGGAAGGCGTTGGGGCTGACCCAAAAACAGGTGGCGGAACAGCTAGGCATGAGTGACAAGTCGGTGTCCAAATGGGAGCGGGGGGGTTCACTTAGATAAAGATACCACATCAATCCCACGCTGACTTTTGCTCAACCGATACAGCCGGAGGGCTGGATAACAAGAAAAGGCGGTATGCGCCCCGTGGAGG
>NZ_NFKO01000054.1:0-7336 GCF_002160435.1 Pseudoflavonifractor sp. An176
ACCCCACCCCCTCCGCCCCGGCTCTCTCCCTGCAGAAGGGAGACAGCGTCCAGCACAAGGCCTTTGGACGGGGCCTGGTGCTGTCGGTGCAGAAGATGGGGGGCGACGCCCTGGTGGAGATCGCCTTCGACACCGTGGGCACCAAGCGGCTGATGCTGAAATCCGCCAGCCAGCACTTGACCAAAGTATAAGGAGGGTTTTCCATGTTCCGCATGATTGGTTTTGACCTGGACGGCACCATTGCCGACACCCTGCCCCTGTGCATTCAGGCCTTCGGCCTGGCTCTGTCTCCCTATGCCGGGCACACCCTCAGTGAAGAGGAGATCACCGCCACCTTCGGCCTGGACGAGGTGGGCATCGCCAAGATTCTGGCGGGGGACCAGTGGGAGGCCGGGGTGGCCGACTATTGCCGGGAATATGAGCGGCTCCACCCCCAGGTGGTGCCCGACCTGTTCCCCGGCATCCGGGAGCTTCTGCACACCTTGAAGGACCGGGGGATTCCCCTGGTGCTGGTGACGGGAAAGGGCACCCCCACCTGCCGCATCTCGCTGGAGCAGTTCGGCATTGCCGACGTGTTCGACGAGGTACTGTGCGGCTCGGATGTGGCCCCCAATAAAGTGGACCATCTGCGCTACTTGTTGGACAAATACCAGCTGACCCCGGAGGAGTTCTGCTACATCGGGGACACCGCCACCGACGTGGACTCCTGCGACCAGGTGGGGGTGACCTGCCTGTCGGCGGCCTGGCAGGACGGGGTGACGGAGGCCCTGGAACAGCGCAACCCCGGCAAAGTGTTCGACCGGGTGGAGAAATGCGGGGCGTACCTGTTGGAGCAGTGCGCAACCAAATAAAACCAAAACGAGACGGTACAGAACCAAACCTCTGTATCGTCTCATTTTTCATTTCTATCTAGACTTACCAGTCACGGGGATGCGCTCCCCGCTGGGGGTTCCTTTCTGCTGCCAGAAAGGAACCAAAGACCACCAAAGGCGGGGCCTTCCCCCGCCTTATGGAATCCACCCCGCCGGTACTGGTTGGAGTATGCGACCTCCTCTTTTCGGCCCTTGACCTGGTGGTGTCACATAGATGGCAGGTCAATTCAACGGAATGTGCCTACTTCTCTGTACGTTTGCACACCTACTACCAGGGCCTTCCTTGGTCCGCCGCTGTTCCCAGCGGTCGAAAGCCTAGCTCCCAGCGGCGGGAACGCCCTAAGCGATTCTTTCCCCGATTTCTCATCGGGGAGAAATCGGGCATAAGCGGAGCGTCCCCACCGGGGGCGCTGGGTTTCCCCTGAGAAAAGCGGGGGTTCGGGACACTCACCCCTCCAAAAGTTCTCCCAGCGAGTGCACAAACCGGTGGCAGCTGTGGGGCATCTCCGCCCAGCGGCTGGCATAGCAGGGGTCATACACCCCAATGGTGTGCATCCCGGCGGCCCGGGCGGTGGCGCAGTTAAAGGGGGAGTCGTCCAGCAGGGTGCACCCCTCCGGCTCCACCCCCAGGGTGTGGCTCAGGGCCTCAAAACACCGGGGGTCGTGCTTTTCCAGCCCCAGCTCCTCGGCGTACACCACGTGGGCAAAGTAGGGCTCCAGGCCGTGGCGCTCCAGGGCCAGCTGGCACAGCTTGGGGCGGCAGGCGGTAAACAGGGCCAGCGCTTCCCCCCGGCTCCGGTACTGCTCCAGCAGCTCCCGGGCCCCCGCCTTCAGCTCCACCAAGTCCCGATAGTGGTGAGCGGCCAGTTCCTCCCACTGGTCCATGATTTCCTGGGGCATCAAGTCCAGATGGTAATACTCCCGGGTGTATTCAGCCGCCGAAGGGAAGGTGGCCTTTGTCACCCGCTCCTCGTATTCCTTGGTCACCTGGCAGTGGTGACGGGCCAAAAATTCCAAATCCACCTCCACCCACAAGTCGTTGGAGTGGAGGAGGGTTCCGTCCAAATCAAAAATGATCATGGGTGTGAAAATCCTCTCTATCTTGCGTCGATGGTCTTTTTCTGCTATGATGGTTGGGTTCGCAACCTAGCCACGGCCTAAGGCCGTGTTGCTTGATTATACCACACCGTCCCCGCTCCCGTCCATGGGTGGGGAAGCAGGGAGAGAGAGAAGGCGTTTTATGGATATCTTATTGGTCATGTGTTTGGGCATCCTGGTGGGTCGGTTCCTGTTCCCCCAGAAGGCCAAGCGTTGGAACGAAGGGGCGTCCCTGCTGTGCACCCTGGTGCTCATCTTCTCCATGGGTGCCATGCTGGGCCGGAAAGAGGGATTTCTCCACCAACTGCTCACCCTGGGCGCTCAGAGCTTCCTCTTCTTCCTCATTCCCACCGTTTTGTCCATTGTGGTGGTGTATGTCCTCACCCGTCGCTTTATGAAGCGCCCCAACCAGGATAAAAAGGAGGAAGAGGCATGATCGTCCTGTTCACCATCCTGGCCCTGCTCTTAGGGTTGGCCTACGGCCTGTCTGGGCTGGAACTGCCCCTGCTCACCTTTTTCAGCCAGCACACCGACCTGGTGCTCTATCTGCTGATGTTCTCCGTGGGCATCAGCGTGGGGATGCACCGGGGCCTCTTCCGTAAAATCCGGGAGTACCACATCCGAATTTTCATCATTCCCTTTGGCATCATCCTGGGCTCTCTGGTGGGCGGCCTGGTGTGCGCCGCCATCTTCCACCTTCCCCTGGGCCAGGGGGCGGCCATTGCCAGCGGCATGGGCTGGTACAGCCTGGCGGGCGCCACCATCAGCCAGATTGGCGGCTCTGAACTGGGCAGCGTGGCCTTTCTCAGCAACCTGATGCGGGAGATTTTCTCCTTCATCATCATCCCCGTGGTGGCCATCAAGCTCAACTACTACACCTGCATCGCCCCCGCCGGAGCCACCAGCGAGGACACCACCCTCCCGGTGATGCTGAAATACACCAACGAGGAGACAGTGGTGCTGTCGGTGCTCAACGGCATCATCTGCTCCTTCTTCGTCCCCATCCTCATCTCCCTGTGTTTCACCACCCCATAAGCCGACACGCTTCTCAAAAATGCCAGCATTTTTGAGAGGAGTTGCAGCCCGCTGCATGCAGAATCGGGTCAAAGGGCGACCCGATTCCACACTTGCGGGCTGAGAAGTGTTTTTTCCGATGCACATGTCCCCGAAAAAAACGAATTTTAATTTATTTTCCCGCCCCCGGGCGGGAAAACTCTGCCGAGGGCTTTGGGAATGATGCAAAAAATATATTCTTCTTGCATACACATGAGTTTTTCGACAGTCTGCAACGATGCCGCACAGATTTGCTCTGTGCGGCATCGTTTTTATTTACAGTGTCGGTCCAGCCAATCCAAGACATCGGCATAGACCTCCATGCGGTTTGTCTCATTGAGGGTCTCGTGGCGAGCGCCGGGGTACAGCTTCAGCTCCAGGTCCCGGGTGCCGTGGTCCTTAAAATACCCGTACACCTTTCGCACCCCCGCCCCGTTGGCTCCCACCGGGTCCTGATCTCCCGAAAAGAGATAGATGGGGGTGTTGGGGTCCATGCGGGACAGAGCTTTTTCACTGGAAATGTACCGCAAGCCCCCCAGCATGTCCCGGAACAGCCCCACCGAGGGGATAAACGAGCACAACGGATCTTGGAGGTAGGCGTCCACCATACGCTCATCGCTGCACATCCAGTCCACCGTGGTGCGGTTGGGGCGAAACTGCCGATTATAGACCCCCAGGGACTGGCTGTACACCAGTTGGCTGACATAGGTGGGTCCTCGCAACCACCCCAGCACTGTGGACACCAGGCGGCCCGTGGCCACCAGCAGGGGGCTCTCCTGCCCAGTGCCCGAGAGGATGGCCCCATCCACCGTGCCGGGATAGCGGCACAGGTAGGTGCGGGTCAAAAAGGAGCCCATGGAGTGGCCCAACAGGATATAGGGGACACCCGGGAACTTCTCTCCCATAAGCTTCCGGAAGGCGCGCACGTTGGCCGTGGCCAGTGTCCAGCCGTTCCGGCGGCCAAAATAGCCAAACTGCCCCGCCGCCTCTCCGGTCTTACCGTGGCCCAGGTGGTCCTCGCCGCACACCACATAGCCGTGGGCATTGAGGTAGCGGGCAAAGTGGTCATACCGCCCCATGTGCTCGGCAATGCCGTGGACAATCTGCACCACGCCCCTTATCTGGCCCTGGGGCTGCCACAGATACCCGGCACATGGATGTTCCCCGTCCGAGGAGGGAAACCAAATCACTTCTGGCTGCTGCATGGAGTCACACTCCCTTCTCCCCCTTTGGGGGTCGGTTAGTCCAGCTTCATGTTGTCCCCAGACAGGCCGTCCTTTTTCAGCATGTTCTCCAGCACCTGCACGTCGGCGGCAATGTCCATGGCGTCCGAGCTAAACAGCTTATCCAGCTGCTTTTCAAAGCCCTCCACCACTTTGTCCATCATGCCCTCGATGCGCTGCTTGGCGGCGGTGATGTTCTCCCCCTCCACCCCCTGGGCGTCCAGGCGGGCATAGGAGCGGAGAATGTCCAGGGTGGTGGGCAGGTAGTAGTTGAGGAAGGTGCGCAGCTGCTCGGTGCGCTGGGGATGGGTCTTCTGGTACTGCAAAATCTTGTGGGTGACCTCTTCGATGCGGTCAATCTTGGCGCTGATCACCGGGTCGGGAATCAGGTCGTTGATGAGGCGGATTTCCCGGAGAATCTCATCCTCCTGGGAGGGCTGCTGGTTCTTCTCCGGCTCCGGCTGGGGCTCCGGTTCCGGCTCCGGCTCGGTGTATCCCATCTCGGTGAGCATGAGTTTGCCCGCCTTCAAATCCAGATATCCCGTGGGCAGCACGTGGGTAGCCAGCATCTTGCGCAAATCCCGGGTCAGGCGGCGCACCGACACGTCCATAGCCGCCGCCATGGGGGCCAGACTCACCTGGCGATTGGCTCCGATGTAGGCCAGATAGTTGGTGTATCGCTCCATCCGGCCCCGCTGCTCCCGCCCGGTGAGGAGCATGCCCAGGCCCACGCCAAAGCCCGCCAGCATGACAAACACGTTGACCAGCTCGTCAGCGAAAAAGAAGCCGTACCGCAGGCTCTCCACAAAGGTGGCCAGCTGGGCTATGGTGCCCAGAGCGAACATCCCGGCCATGACGCCGCCCACCACCATTTTCACGGTGCCGGGGGCCAAGCCCTTTCGTTTCACCGGGGTCTGGCCGCCAAAGGCCGCTCCCGCCTTTCCCTTGACAAATTCTGCGGCCTGTCTGGCCTGGAAGGCATAGTTTTGGGCCTGCTGACGGGTCATATTCCGAAGCTTGCTCACAAGCCACACCACGGCGATGACCTGGGTGATGCCAAAGGGGAGAAGGAAGAGCACCACAATCCCCAGCCAATCCTCCCAGTCTCCGTCCCGTCTGGGCCGTTTGGGGTTGGGGTTATAGTGGTACCCGCCCCCCTGTCCATAGCTGTACGAACCATTCATACCTGAGATTCCTTTCCGTCCAGACGGCCCCTGCCGCCCGGTTGCTTGTCACCCACATTATATACATCTTTTCCTCCGGTGTAAATAGCCACCAAAAACGATGACAAATTGTAAATCTTTTTAACCGAATTGTTCTTGTACCAGCCACCGGTTGGTGTTACAATATTCAAAGTGCAAGGGGATTCCATTCCGGTCAATTCCTGGCACCTCTTACAGATAACAACATATGGAGGAAGTTCTATGGAGCACGTTCGTTCCAAGAAAAAGCTCACGCCCCCTATCATAGCCGGGATTGTGGCCGGCGCTGCGGTGTTGGTGCTGGCGGGAGCCTATTGCGGGCTGTGCGCCTGGGTCAGCGGCAACGGCCGTTTGCTCCCCGGCACCATTGCCCAGAATCACACACAGACCGTCACCCTGGACCTGGGCGGACTGACCCAGGATGCCGCGGTGGAGTATATGACCAGTTCCATGAAGGAGCACCTGGACACCCTGGAGCTGACCCTGAACTATGGGGAGGACCAGAAGGTGACCATCTCCGGCTCTCTGCTGGATGTGGACCCCCAGGCCGCCGTGGAGTATGGCATGGAGGAAAAGAAGTCCCGGGGCTTCTTCTCCCTGGGCCTGGCCTGGCTGGGTGCGGGCAGTGACCCGGACCCCCTGTCCCTGTCCTCCTCCTCCTTCACACCCGAGGGAGAGAAGCAGGTGAAGGAGTACATCGACCAGATTGCCGAGGCCATGCACAAGGACCCGGTGGACTTCACCTACAAGCTGGAGGATCACTCTCTCAAGGTCACCATGGGCACCGACGGGGCCGAGGTGGACAAGGACGCCCTGCTGGAGCAGATCTCCAACGCCCTGGCCACCGGAGAGACCTCTCTGACCGTGGAGACCAAGCCCATTCCCTGCGCCGAGCTCACCGGGGAGATTCTCAGCGAACTGGTCTACCAGGAGCCCAAGGCCCCCACCCAGGACGCCAACGGCAACCTGACCCCCATGGTCATGGGCTGCTCCATCGACCCGGAAGAGGCCCAAGGCATCATCGAACAGACCAAGCCCGGGGAGACCTGTTCCATCCCCGTCACCATCACCCAGCCTAATTTGAGCCAGGCCGCCTCCCTGCTGTACCAGGACCTGCTGTCCAGCAACACCAGTTACCTGGACGGCGTGGCCAGCCGCTCCTATAACGTGGCTCTGGCCGCCTCCTCCTGCAACGGTAAAATCCTCATGCCCGGTGAGACCTTCTCCTACCTGGGCACCATCGGAGACCCCTCCCAGGCCAACGGCTACAAGTCCTCCACCGGCTACTCCAATGGCCAGACCGTCACCATGGACGGCGGCGGCGTGTGCCAGGTGTCCTCTGCCATCTACTACTGCGCAGTGTACGCCAACCTGGATATCGTCCACCGGGCCAACCACGCCTTTACCGTAGGCTATGTGCCCGACGGCCTGGACGCCACCGTGTACTACCCCAGCCTGGACTTCAAGTTCCGCAACAACACCGACTTCCCCATCAAGCTGGTGTCCTATGTCTCCGGCGGTAAGCTCACCGTCCAAATCTACGGCACCAACCCCAGCGGCACCTATGTGAAGACCGAGCGGTACACCCGCTCCACCACCGAGTACACCACCGTCTATGAGGCGGACTCCTCCATTCCCCGCGGCACCACCAAGGTGAAGACCACCCCCTACACCGGCAAGGTGGTGGACGTGTACCGCTGCGTGTACGACGCCAACGGCAAGCTTCTCTCCCGCACCTTCGAGAACACCAGCCGCTACTCCAAGCGGGACAAGGTGATTCTCTACAACCCCGCCGACTCCGGCCCCTGGGGCGAGGGCACCGACGCCAACAAGCCAGACCCCACTCCGGCTCCTACGCCCAAGCCCACCCCCGCACCTACCCCCGCAC
>NZ_NFKO01000055.1:0-6703 GCF_002160435.1 Pseudoflavonifractor sp. An176
ACGGCCCTATGGAAGGTTTCTGGGGCATCTTAAAGCGGGAGCGTTACTACGGCAGACGCTTTACCAGCAAGAAAGAACTTGTCCAGATGATCAGACATTACATCCACTACTACAACACCAGGAGAGTGCAGCGAAATCTGGGTGTGCTGACGCCTATGGAAAAGCATGAACTGTATCGCGCTGCATAAAAAGCGGCCAGCAGCACATATAGGCTACTGGCCGGGAAAACTTTATATTTTTTCACTGTCCTCTTGACGGGGAGCGGTTCACAGCGCCGGGCGGCAATCTTTTTTCTTATTTACTTCCGGTGGAGCCAAAGCCGCCCTCGCCCCGGACGGTGTCGTCCAGCTCCTCCTGCTGGGTGAACTGGGCGGTGAGGTAGGGGGCGATGACCAGCTGGGCGATGCGGTCGCCGTGCTCCACGGTGCGGCTCTCGCCGCTGTGGTTGTGCAGGGCCACCATCAGCTCGCCCCGGTAGTCGGCGTCAATGACCCCCACCTTGTTGGCGGGCGCCAGCCCCTGCTTGGTGGCAAGGCCAGAGCGGGCGTACACCAGGCCCACAAAGCCCTGAGGGATGGCCAGGGCCAGCCCGGTGTGAATGAGCACCGTCTGGCCGGCGGCCACGGTGACGGGGCCGTCGGTGACGGCGTACAGGTCCGCCCCGGCCGCGTCCACGCTGCCATAGGTGGGCATCTTGGCCCGGGGGTCTAAGAGTTTCACTGCAACAGATTGTGTCATAAGTGGAGTCCTCCATATACAATTTCATTTATCCTATCACAAAGGCCCGGACAAGCGCAAGCTGTGTCCGGGCCTTCTTGTTATTTCTGTATGGGCTGGATGGTGTGCTCGCCCTTCCACTCCACCACTTGGTGGGCCTTCAAACTGGAAGGCACATCAACGATGCGCTGGTTGGCAGAGCCCCGGAAGCGCAGGTTTAAGTCCTTGAGCTCCTCCACAAAGCGGCCATCCACCAGCACGTCGATGAGGGAGAGCATCTCGTCGGTGTGTTCGCACCGGGCACGGCTTTCCTGCCACAGCTCCCCGTCCAGGGTGTAGCCGGAGTAGCACCAGATCTCCTTGTCCGGATAACGCTCCTTCACTCGCCGCAGGAAGGGCAGCAGCACCGCCTGGTTGGCGGGCTCGAAGGGCTCGCCGCCCAGCAGGGACAGGCCCTTGAGATAAGAGGGAGCCAGGGCCTCCAGGATTTTGTCCTCCACCTCCGGGGTGAAGGGGTTGCCGTAGCAGAAGTCCCAGGCCTCCTCATTGAAGCAGCCGGGGCAGTGGTGGGTGCAGCCGGAGACGAACAGGGACACCCGTACGCCGGGGCCGTTGGCCACGTCCGCCCACTTGATGGTGGCGTAATTCATGCAGCTCCCTCTCTCTTACAGGTGGAGCACCCGGGACTTGATCTCCTTGGTCTTGCCCACGTTCCAGAAGTTCTCGCCCAGGTAGCCGCAGGTGCGGCGGGTGACGTTCATCTTGTTGTGGTCCTTGTTTCCACAGCTGGGGCACTCCCACTGACCTTCCTCGTTGATCTGAATCTCCCCGTCGTAGCCGCACACCTGGCAGTAGTCGCTCTTGGTGTTGAACTCGGCGTACTGGATGTTGTCGTAGATGTAGCGCACCACATCCTCCAGGGCCTCCAGGTTGTGGCGCATGTTGGGCACCTCCACATAGGAGATGGCGCCGCCGGAGGAGATCTTCTGGAACTGGCTCTCAAAGTGGAACTTGGAGAAGGCATCCACATGCTCCCGCACGTCCACGTGGTAGGAGTTGGTGTAGTAGCCCTTGTCGGTGACATCCTCGATGGTGCCGTACTTCTCCTGGTCAATGCGGGCAAAGCGGTAGCACAGGCTCTCGGCGGGAGTGCCGTACAGGGCAAAGCCCAGGCCGGTCTCCTTCTTCCACCGGTCGGTGGTCTCCCGCAGGTGGCGCATCACCCGCAGGGCAAACTCCTCGCCCTCGGGGGTGGTGTGGGAGCAGCCCTTCACCAGGCGGGTCAGCTCGTACAGGCCGATGTAGCCCAGGGACAGAGTGGAGTAACCGCCCTCCAGCAGCTTGTCGATGGTCTCGCCCTTCTCCAGACGGGCGATGGCACCGTACTGCCAGTGGATGGGGGACACGTCGGAGTGGACCCCCTTCAGGGCGTTGTGGCGGCACATGAGGGCCTCATAGCACAGCTCCAGGCGCTGGTCCAGTTCGGTCCAGAACTTGTCCTCGTCGCCGCCGGAGACAATGCCAATCTGGGGCAGGTTAATGGACACCACGCCCTGATTGAAGCGGCCCTCGAACTTGTAGTTGCCGTTCTCATCCTTCCAGGGGGAGAGGAAGGAGCGGCAGCCCATGGGGGAGAACACATTGCCCTCATAGTTCTCCTTCATCTTCTTGGCGGAGATGTAGTCGGGGTACATGCGCTTGGCCGAGCACTTCACCGCCAGGCGGGTGAGGTAGTCGTACTTGCCGCCCTTGAGGCAGTTGCACTCATCCAGCACGTACACCAGCTTGGGGAAGGCGGGGGTGATGTACACGCCCTTCTCGTTCTTGATGCCCTCCAGACGCTGAGAAAGAATCTCCTCGATGATGGCGGCGTTCTCCTCCATATAGGGGTCGTTCTCCCGCAGCACCAGGAAGAGGGTGACAAAGGGAGACTGGCCGTTGGTGGTCATGAGGGTGTTGATCTGGTACTGGATGGTCTGCACGCCGCTCTTCAGCTCGTCCTTGGTGCGGGCCTTGGCGATCTTCTCCACGGTCTCGTCGTCCAGCTCGGGAGCGGCCTCCCGGGTGCGGCGCAGGTACTTCTCATAGGTCAGACGCAGATACTTGCCCAGGTGGCTCATCTCCACGGACTGGCCGCCGTACTGGTTGGAGGCCACACAGGCGATGATCTGGGTGACGATGGTGCAGGCCACCTGGAAGCTCTTGGGGGACTCGATGAGCTTGCCGTTGATCATGGTTCCGTTGTCCAGCATGTCCCCGATGTTCACCAGGCAGCAGTTGAAGATGTGCTGGACAAAGTAGTCGGCGTCGTGGAAGTGGAGCACGCCGTCGTCGTGGGCCTTGGAGATCTTCTCCGGCAGCAGCAGACGACGGGTCAGGTCCCGGCTCACCTCACCGGCGATGTAGTCGCGCTGGGTGGAGGCGATGGCGGTGTTCTTGTTGGAGTTCTCCTCGGCCAGGTCCTTGTTGTCGTTGCGGATCAGAGCCAGGATGGACTCATCGGTGGTGTTGGCCTTGCGCACCAGAGCGCGGGTATAGCGGTAGATGATATAAGCCTTGGCCAGCTCATACTTCTCCGCCTCCATCAGGCGCTTCTCCACCATATCTTGTATGTCTTCCACCAGCAGGCGCTTGCGGTCCTTGCTGGCTACGGAGTCGGCGATGGCTTCAATGGAGGCATCGTCCATGCGATAGGGTTCCTCCACCGCCAGATTGGCCTTCTGAATGGCCACGACAATCTTGCTGCGGTCAAAGTCTACAGTGGAGCCATCTCGCTTGATTACTTTCATTTGTAACGCCCTTTCTCCCGTTATTTTTATCCTAGGGCGCATCTGAAAACAAAGAAATCGACGAATTTTCCACAAGCAACGCACAGATACGAGGCAAGAAACGCAGGAATCCTGGATGGATTCCCAGGATTTTTAACGAAGTAGCTGGCGTTGATGGTTGGAAAAGTCAAGAATTTCGACTTTTCAGATCGCCCCTAAGCGGGACAAAGCGGCGGTCGCCCCAGGTGGGACAACACACCGTCGTCATCGCATTCTATGGAATTCAGCCGCCATGTCTTCCAGGGAGTCCGGGATTTCCCCTGGTCGAGTGGCGCTTAGACAGGATACCATATCTTGTGGCTGTTGTAAATAGCGGCTTTGATTATTTCGAAATATTGTGGAGTACGGAATTTATTTCCTTCTCTTCCTCTGGGGACCGTCCCGCCCCCATTGGCATAGAATGTGGTGCACCCTGGCGGTTTCCCATGAGGAAACCCCACCTTTGAAAGGAGCGAATCACATGAACCAGAATCTTTGGCCCACCCAGTCCTGGAACGGGTCTGTCACGGCGGAGGAGTTCGCCGCCCAACAGAATTCCAGCTGTTCCAAGGGCAGCTGTACCTGCAACACCTGCAACACCTGCAATACCTGTAACCCCTGTCCCAATCCCTGTCCCGGCCAGACCACACCCATGATCTGCTGCTGCCAGCCCATGCCCACGCCCACCTGTCCCACCCCGGTGCAGGTAGAGGAGGGCTGCTGCTGCAAGCAGTCCTTCCGGGCGGCCCTCCAGCTTTTGTGCAACAGTCAGCTGGCCACCCTGCTGGACTTCAACCAGGCCGCCTTTGTCACCGATACCTACGTGGCAGGGGCCACCATCAACACCACTCCCGCAGGCACCACCCCTTCGGATAACCTGAACACCATGTCCGGGTCCTTCCGCCGCTTCTCCCCCTGCAACTGCGACCTGCTGGAGATCTCCGCCCTGGTGAACACCCCCCCGGAGACCAGCACCGGAGTCACCGCCACCCAGGTGCCCCTGTGCCAGCTCACCGCCGTGGCCCTGCAAACCGCCACCGCCCCCGCCTCCGGGGACATCACCTCCGACCAGGCCACCGCCAACAACTTCCAGACCATCCAGAAGATCCTGTCCCAGTGCCTCACCCCCTGCCCCAACCCCTGCGGGTGCTGCGCCTGTTCCTGCGCCTGCTCCGACGACGAGTGCTGCTGCGCCGCCGGGCTGCTGTCCACCCTGTCCCAGAGCAACCTCAGCCGCAAGGTCACCATCGTGGCCGGGCCTCTGGTGCTCCAGGGGGTCACCCTGCTGGGCACCGTGGGCAACGTGCTGGTGCTGTCCAACTCTGCCAACAACCGCATCTATTTTGTGTGCGTCAACCAGATTCAGTTCCTGGCCTGACCCACCGCACTTCCCCACGAGAGGGGCCGCCCCGGCCCCTCTCGTTAGTCTTGTGAAACTTTTCACCAATTTTCCAATCTTGCATTTACAAGCCCGGACTTTTGATGTATGCTATATGTGACTACCCATGAGATACAGAAGGAGGACTGTACAACATGAGAGGTGTAGAAACCCGTATTCAGGAGATTCGCCACCGCATTTTCCGCGAGGTGGCCCGCATGGCTTATCACACCGAGTGGCCGGTGGAGAAGCGCATTGAGGAGCTGCCCTACAAGATCATTCCCGGTGAGGTGGGCAACTACCGCAACGACGTATTTCTGGAGCGCGCCATCGTCGGCGAGCGCCTGCGTCTGGCCATGGGTCTGCCCTGCCGCGGCGCTGGGGAGCACGCCCCCCTGTCCGACAACATCGAGGCCGCTGCCAAGGACGAGACCTACTACACTCCCCCGCTGATCAACATCATCAAGTTTGCCTGTAACGGCTGCGCGGAGAAGCGGGTGCACGTCACCGACGGCTGCCAGGGCTGTCTGGCTCACCCCTGCGTGGAGGTGTGCCCCAAGGACGCCATCACCCTGGACCGCTTCAATGGCCGTTCCGTCATCGACCAGGACAAGTGCATCAAGTGCGGCCGCTGCGCCGACGTGTGCGAGTACAAGGCCATCATCGTCCAGGAGCGCCCCTGCGCCAAGGCCTGCGGTATGGACGCCATCCACACCGACGCCAACGGCAAGGCTGAGATCGACTACGACAAGTGCGTCTCCTGCGGCATGTGTCTGGTCAACTGCCCCTTCGGCGCCATCGCCGACAAGTCCCAGATTTTCCAGGTCATCCGCGCCATCCAGTCCGGTGAGCGGGTGTACGCCGCCGTGGCTCCCGCCTTCGTGGGCCAGTTCGGTCCCAAGGTCACTCCCGGCAAGCTGCGTGCTGCCATGAAGGCCCTGGGCTTTGCCGACGTGTTCGAGGTGGCCATCGGCGCCGACCTGTGCTCGGTGCAGGAGGCCGAGGACTTTGTCAACGAGGTGCCTGAGAAGCTGCCCTTCATGGCCACTTCCTGCTGCCCCGCCTGGTCTGTCATGGCCAAGAAGCTGTTCCCCCAGCACGCCGACAGCGTGTCCATGGCCCTGACCCCCATGGTGCTCACTGCCCGTCTCATTAAGCAGCAGCAGCCTGAGGGCAAGGTGGTCTTCATCGGCCCCTGCGCCGCTAAGAAGCTGGAGGCCATGCGCAAGAGCGTGCGCAGCGAGGTGGACTTCGTGCTGACCTACGAGGAGATGTCCGGCATCTTCGACGCCAAGCACCTGGACCTGGAGGCCATGGAAGAGGACCCCAACGGCGTCAACGACGCCTCCACCGACGGCCGCAACTTCGCTGTGGCTGGCGGCGTGGCCAAGGCTGTGGCCAACGTCATCGCCGAGCGCTATCCCGACCGTGAGGTGAAGATTGCCAGCGCCGATGGCCTGAAGGAGTGCCGCAAGCTGCTGACTCTGGCCGCTGCCGGCAAGTACAACGGCTACCTGCTGGAGGGCATGGCCTGTCCCGGCGGCTGTGTGGCCGGCGCCGGCACCATGCAGCCTGTGAAGAAGTCCCAGGCCACCGTTGGCATCTACGCCAAGCAGGCCGGACACACCACCGCTACCGGCACCGAGCACATCAAGGAGCTGGACAAGCTGGTGGACTAATTCCCCAAACCATAATCGAGTAGGAGGCTACCCATTAGTTGAGTAGCCGTCCTCTCACACCACCGTGCATACCGTTCGGTACACGGCGGTTCAATCGCATAAGTGCTGTTTACGAATTTGCT
>NZ_NFKO01000056.1:0-6388 GCF_002160435.1 Pseudoflavonifractor sp. An176
GTCTGGGGGGCCATGACCGGTCGGGCCTCGGGGGCGGGCTGGGAGACCGGCTCCGGCTGGGGCTGGGCAGCGGTCTGGGGCGCGGCGGAGCCCATGACCCGGGCCCACACCCGCTCAAAGACCTCCTGGCTCTGGGAACGAGAATTCATGATCTCATCCATGGGAAAACACCTCCTAAATACCCCATTCTATGCCCCAATCCAGGGATTGCCACGGTTGACAGATGGGTATAATCATGATATACTAGCAAAACATATAAGAAAACTATGAATTATAAGCCGTCCCTCCCACGGGGGACGGCTTCAAACGGGAGATTTGCACTATGTTGGAACTGAAACATCTGACCTTCTCTGTGGAGGGAGAGGGCAGTCAGAAGGAGATTTTGAAGGATGTGTCCCTGAACGTCCAGGACGGCACCTTCCTGGTGGTCACCGGCCCCAACGGCGGCGGCAAGACCACCCTGGCCAAGACCATCATGGGTCTCAACCAGCCCACCTCCGGCCAGATCATCTGGAACGGGGAGGACATCACCAACCTGAATATCACCGAGCGGGCCCGCCGGGGCATCAGCTACGGCTTCCAGCAGCCCCCTCGCTTCAAGGGCCTGCGGGTGTGGGACCTGCTGAGCCTGGCCTCGGGCAACGCCCAGCTCACCCACGCCGAGGGCTGCCAGCTGCTGACCCAGGTGGGGCTGTGTGCCGCCGACTATATCGACCGGGAGGTGGACAACTCCCTGTCCGGCGGCGAGGTCAAGCGCATTGAGATCGCCACCATTCTGGCCCGGAAGTCTCCCCTGATGATTTTCGACGAGCCAGAGGCGGGCATTGACCTGTGGAGCTTTGCCAAGCTCACCGAGACCTTCCGCTATATCCACGAGAAGCGGCAAGCCACCATCATCATCATCTCCCACCAGGAGCGCATCATCAACCTGGCCGACGAGATCGTCATGATCGCTGGCGGCGAGGTGGTGGAGCGGGGGGCTAAAGAGGAGATGTTCCCCAAGATTCTGGAAAACACCCAATCCGGGTGCGCCTTTGTGAAGGGAGGAGCCCAGGCATGAATTCCATCGACACCCATCTGCTCCGGGAGATCGCAGACCTGGAGCGTGTGCCCCAGGGGGCGTATAACATCCGCAAGAACGGCCAGTTGGAGGGGCGCAGCAACTCCGCCAACATTGTCATTGAGAGCAAAGAGGACAAGCCGGGCATCGACATCCACATTGCCCCCGGCACCGTCAACGAGTCGGTGCACATCCCCGTCATCGTCACCCAGACCGGTCTCACCGACCTGGTGTACAACGACTTCCACATCGGCGAGAACAGCGATGTGAGCATTGTGGCCGGCTGCGGCATCCACAACTCCGGCTGTGAGACCGCCCAGCACGACGGCGTCCACACCTTCTACGTGGGCAAGAATGCCAAGGTGCGCTATGTGGAGAAGCACTACGGCGAGGGCGAGGGCACCGGAAAGCGCATTCTCAATCCCCACACCATCATCTACCTGGAGGAGGGCGCCTCCATCCAGCTGGAGACGGTGCAGATTCGGGGCGTGGACTCCACTCGCCGCTACACCAAGGTGGAGATGGAGGCCAATGCCGAGGCAGTGGTCACCGAGCGTCTGCTCACCCACGGCGACCAGTTTGCCGAGAGCAAAATGGAGGTCATCATGAAGGGGGAGGGGGCCCGCACCCAGGTCATCTCCCGGTCTGTGGCCCAGGACAACTCCGTGCAGGTGTTCTATCCCCAGGTGCAGGGGGATGCCCCCTGCTTTGGCCACGTCCAGTGCGACTCCATCATCATGGACCACGCCAAGGTCAGCTCCATTCCTGCCATTGTGGCGGGCCACACCGACGCCCAGCTCATCCACGAGGCGGCCATCGGCAAGATTGCCGGAGATCAGCTGTTGAAGCTCATGACTCTGGGTCTCACCGAGGAGGAGGCCGAGCAGAAGATTCTGGACGGATTCCTGCGGTAAAGAATTATCCAAAATCGTGGCGTAAACCACCGGTACTTCCAATATTCTCGAAGATTTGTATAATTTCTTCGATTTTTGCGAAACATTCACCATCGTCAAGACTGTCATCCTGTATGACAGTCTTGATTTGGTTAGCTTTAGCGTAACGACAACCCCCAGCTATGCTGGGGAGAGTAAAAAAGATTATATAGTGAAAAAACCTTCTGGTAAAATTGAGGTTGCGGTCGGCCAACTGCAACAACAAAGACCAGGAGGTTTTTTCGATGAAAGAAAAAGATATAGAGAAACAAGCACACACAACATGGCGATGCCAATATCATGTGGTGTTTGCGCCGAAATATCGGCGGATGGCGATATATGGGCAAATCAAAAGGGATATAGGGCAAATATTGCGTAGATTGTGTGAACAAAAAGGGGTAACAATCATAGAGGCAGAGGCTTGCCCAGATCACATCCATATGCTGATCAGTATACCGCCAAAACTTAGTGTAGCACAGATTATGGGATATCTCAAAGGGAAAAGCAGTCTTATGATATTTGATAGGCATGCGAATTTGAAGTACAAGTATGGAGATCGACATTTTTGGGCGAGAGGTTACTACGTAGATACGGTAGGACGGAATAAAAAGCAGATACAGGAATACATCCGGAATCAATTAGAGGAGGACAAGATAGCAGATCAGATATGTCTAAAGGAGTTCATTGACCCGTTTACGGGTAGCAAGAATACGAAGGCATAAATAAAGCCCCTTAAGGGGCCCGCCATGAGTCAGCAATGCAGTTGACCGACCCATTCGGGGCCCCTTGAGGGGCGTTGTCTGTATTATGCCCTTCTAGGGCTTACTCAAGCCCCCGGCTTAGCCGGGGGTCCTGACTCGTTTAGGGCTTGATAGCATTGGCATTCCACAAAATCCTGGGCGCTGATATTGAGATCAGGAAAGGTCACCTGTATGTGCTGCTGTTGTAGGAGAGTTAGCAGCAATTCCTGGTATAGTTCCATGTCAATCACCTCTAATCCTACTTTATACTATTAAGAAGGAATAATCAACCTAATATCGCATAGAATGCTATACTAGCGGAAAAGGATATGAGGTAATCGTATGAAGCCATTAAAACAAAAGGTGAGCATCACCCTGGATGAGGACGTGGTGGAAAAGCTGAAGGTGCTGGCGGAGGACTGTGACCGCTCCCTGTCCCAGTACATCAATCTCATCTGTAAAGCCCATTTGAAACAGCTGGAAAAATAAGAAAAACACCGTTGTAAAGGAGAAGTTTCCTTTACAACGGTGTTTTTTTGTGCTTGATGGGAATTGCGAAAAGCCTCCCTTGTGTAAAGGGAGGTGGCCCGGCGCTACGGGGCCCCCGCCAAAGCCCAGCGCAAGCGGGTTTGGTGGGGAGAGGAGGTGTGACGGCGTGAGCGAGACTTGCCCCGCCTCTCAGGGGCGAGGCGAGGGATACTCAGTCCACACCGACGAGTCGGAGGGATTGACTGCCACCGGATGTTCTATGTTTCACCGGTTTGATTGGGGAGCCAGTACAGACAATCCCAGTCTGCCCTACGGGCAGCCAGCTCCCTTTACACAAGGGAGCCTATATGGTGCGCTGTACCCCAGGGCTTGCATTCTTCATTTTTCATTCTTCGTTCTTCATTTGAATGCTTTCCTCCAAAACGGAGAGAAACCGCCGCAGGGTCTGCCCCCGATTGCCCCGCAGGTAGGACACCCCAAAGGAGAGGGGCTCACACCCCTGGATGGGAATATAGCGCAGCTGCGGGGCGCGCAGCTGGGGGAAGTCGGCCATGATGGAGAAGGCGTACCCCGTCTCCACCAGGGTGAAGAGCACCTCCTGGCTCTCGCAGAAAATGACTTCCTCCGGGGGCTTGGAGGTGACGATCTGCCCTTGCAGGGCGAACACCGACGGGGGACACAGCGGGGGCCGACAGGCGGCGATGAGGCCACCCTCTTTCAGCTGCTCCACCGTCACCGTCTCGCACTGGGCCAGGGGATGGTCCTCCCGGCAGACAAACACCACTGGACTGCGCAGTAGCTCCCGATAGACGCTATTTTGCGGGGCGGTCTCCTGGAAGGTAAACAGCACCTGAATATCCCCTTCGGTGAGCAGATTGTCCAGGGCGCTGAGGGGAATCAGGCGAATCATGGGCAAAATCCGCTCCTCCTCCTGGCGCAGCCGCTCCAGAGCCGGGCGCAGCAGCCGCAGGTCCGCCGAGCTGCGGCACCCCAGCCCCAAGCGCATGGGCCGGGCCTCATAGCAGCCCTTCACCCGCATCCGGGAGATGTTGGACAGCTGGAGAATCTTCCCCGCATAACACAAGGAGGTCTCATTGTGAAGAATCAAACCAAACGCAATGGGGGCGCCATGGGGGTCCTGAACCGGATTTTGGGCTATATGCTCCACTATTACGGCCCCCTGTTTGCCCTGGTCATTGTGTGTATTCTGATCTCGGCGGTGGCCACTGTACTGGCCGCCACCTTCCCCCAGACCCTGGTGGACGACTACATCGTGCCCCTGATCGGCAACGTGAATCCGGATTTCAGCGGCCTGGCCGGGGAGATCATCAAGCTGGCCATCATCATGGTGGTGGGTATTGCGGCCTCCTTCGGCTACAACCGCATCATGGTCAACGTCAGCCAGGGGACCATGCGCCACCTGCGCAACGACCTGTTTTCCAAGATGGAGTCCCTGCCCATCCAGTACTTTGACACCCACCCCCACGGGGACATCATGTCGGTGTACACCAACGACGTGGACACCCTGCGCCAGCTGCTCAGCCAGAGCATTCCCCAGGGCATCAACTCCATCATCACCATGGTGGCCACCCTCATCACCATGATTATCATCTGTCCTTCCCTCACCATCATCTCGGTGCTCACTGCCCTGGTGATGCTGTGGGTCACCGCCACCTTCTCCAAGCTCTCCGGCAAGCACTATGTGGAGCAGCAGCGAGATCTGGGCATTGTGGACGGCTTCATTGAGGAGATGCTGGACGGCCAGAAGGTGGTCAAGGTGTTCTGCCACGAGGAGGCGGCCATGGAGGACTTCCGCCGTGTCAACCAGGCCCTGCGGGAGAGCGCCAACAAGGCCAACCGTTACGCCAACCTGCTCATGCCCATCAACAACAACATCGGCTGGCTCAGCTACGCTCTGGTGGCCATTGTGGGCGCTCTGCTGGCCATCAACGGCATGGGCGGAGTGACCCTGGGCACCGTCATCACCTTCGTGGGCCTGAACAAGAGCTTTACCCAGCCCATCAGCCAGGTGAGTATGCAGGTGAACTTCGTGGTCACCGCCGCCGCTGGCGCTGCCCGTGTCTTTGACCTCATGGACCAGCAGCCCGAGGCCGACCAGGGCTATGTGGAGCTGGTGAACGCCAAGGAGGACGCCAACGGCCAGTTCTCCGAGGCCGACCACCGCACCAACGTGTGGGCCTGGCGTCACCCCCACAAGGCCGACGGCACCGTCACCTACACCAAGCTGGAGGGCAGCGTGGTGCTGGACCACGTGGACTTCGGCTACACCCCGGATAAAATGGTGCTCCACGACATCAGCCTATGGGCCAAACCGGGACAGAAGATCGCCTTTGTGGGCGCCACGGGTGCAGGCAAGACCACCATTACCAACCTCATCAACCGCTTTTATGACATTGCCGACGGCAAGATTCGCTACGACGGCATCAACATCAACAAGATCAAGAAGGCGGACCTGCGCCGCTCCCTGGGCATCGTGCTCCAGGACACCCACCTGTTCACCGGCACGGTGATGGACAACATCCGCTACGGCAACATGGAGGCCAGTGACGAGGAGTGCATGGCCGCCGCCCGGCTGGCCAACGCCGACGGTTTCATCCGCCGTCTGCCCGACGGGTATGACACCATGCTCACCGGAGACGGGGCCAACCTGAGCCAGGGTCAGCGGCAGCTGCTGGCCATCGCCCGGGCCGCCGTGGCCGATCCGCCCGTGCTCATTCTGGACGAGGCCACCTCTTCCATCGATACCCGTACCGAGCGGCTGGTGCAGGACGGCATGGACGCTTTGATGACCGGGCGCACCACCTTTGTCATCGCCCACCGCTTGTCCACCGTGCGCAACGCCGACTGCATCATGGTTATGGAGCAGGGCCGCATCATCGAGCGGGGCACCCATGACGAGCTCATCGAGAAGAAGGGCAAGTATTATCAGCTGTATACCGGGAATTTGGCAGAAGAGTCCGCCTGATTCTCAGGACTTCGCTGTGACGGAGGGATTGTCCTTCTCCGATTTCCTTGGCAGAAGCCAGCGCCCCAGTCGGGGACGCTCCGCTGGGCCCGATTTCTCCCCGATGAGAAATCGGGGAAAGAATCGCCAAAGGCGGGGCCTTCCCCCGCCTTGTGGAATCCACCCCGCGGTACTGGGAGCC
>NZ_NFKO01000057.1:0-4620 GCF_002160435.1 Pseudoflavonifractor sp. An176
CTTACAGTCCCAAGGAATTCAAGATAGTTTCAAAGCGAAAGGAGAATATTATGGTCAAAGGAAAACAGAAAACAACCGTCTTTTTCACCCCCTCTGTGAGGAGGAAAATCGAGGACACCTATCGAATGGATAACTGCAAAAGCCAGAGCGAGTTCATCGAAAAAGCCGTGGAGTTCTATCTGGGCTATCTGAACACCAAGAATGCCGGTGCCTTCCTACCCGAGGTGCTCTCCACCATCCTCATTGGCATCACAGATGACTTGGCTCAGCGCATGGGCAGGTATCTCTACAAGGTGGCAGTGGAACAAAATCTGTGCAATCACATTCTCACTGCCGACACCGACATGGATCAGCGAACCTATGAGCTTATGCGCGGCCGGAGTGTGAGGGAGGTGAACAGCACCAACGGCCGCATCAGCTTCAAGGAAGTGCTGGACTTCCAGAAGTCCGTGTGATCTATGTAAGCGTGTAAAAATCTGTGTTGCGATACAAAGATAAAATAGTCTCGTTCGACCACGAGGAGGAGCAGCTGAGCTGAGGTATGAGCATGGATGGATGGTAACCACAACGCCTAAAATAGCACACTGTCACCAAAGAAAACGCCCCGAGGAAATTGGCCCAGAGCAAATGATAACAGTTTGATAATTCTGGTCAAAACCACTGGCTATTCCCTTCCTATTTCGGTATTGTGTGTTGCTGATAAGGGGGCAGCACACATGAACGACTATATGAAAGCCCTGCATCAGCGGTTCTTCCGAAAGCCCAACCTCACAGAACTGGAGCATGAGATTGAAACTGCCCGTCAGGAAGTGCGAGATTGCCTGGACAAAGCGCAGCGGCGCAGGCTCATGGACCTGGTAGATGGACAAGCCCTATTGCGAGAAGCAATCTCCCTGGCCAGCTTCACCGCAGGATTCAAACTGGCCTGGGGAATCACAAAAGAACTGGAGGCAGATGGCCTGTATTCCCCTCAGGAGGAAACAGAGGGCATCTGCCTCCACCTACAAAAGGAGGATTGATACTATGGGAAAACGCAGACCATCCGGAGACGGCATGGTTCGCAAACGGGAAGATGGTCGCTGGGAAGGCCGCATCGTCATCGGCCACAAAGAGAACGGCGACTCCATCTTCCGCTATATCTACGCCAACACGCAAAAAGAACTGACAGCCAAACTTCGCCAGAACATTGACGCCTATCAGGGCGTGGACTTGACTGAAGAAAGCAAGATGACCCTCTCGGCATGGCTGGATCGCTGGTTGGAGCAAATGGCCTCCGTGCTTCGCCCCAATACTCTGGAGCGTTACCGCAACAGCCTGGACCACCACGTCAAGCCCTACCTGGGACAAAAGAGGCTCACTCAAATCACCGCAGATGACTTACGAAAACTCTACGATACCTTAAAAAGCCGGGGCAGAGTACGTCCCCATCCAGGGCAGAACCGTGGTCTCTCCCCCACCACTGTCCGCAGCATACACAATACTCTCCACCATGCGTTGAAATCTGCGGTAGACCAGAGATTGCTGCCCCACAACCCTGCCGATCATGTAAAGCCTCCCAGAGTGGCGCACAAAGCCATGAAGGTTCTCAGCGATGCGCAGATGGAACAATTCCTGGATGCAGTGGCTCAAGACCCCATCTGGCACGACTTCTTCTATACGGAGCTGACCACTGGGCTTCGGCTGGGGGAAATCTGTGGACTGATGTGGTCTGACTTGGATGAGCGAAAGGGAATCCTGCGGATCAGCCGCACCTTGCGCAGAGAAAAGGGTGGACGACTGGTGGCGGGTGACACCAAGACCTACGCCGGTACCCGAACCATCGTTCTCCCTGCCAGCACAGCGGAGCTGCTGACCATCCGCAAACAGCACTCCTATTCCCCCTGGATCTTTCATAATCCCCTGCGGCCGGAGGCCCCCATGAATCCCAGCACGGCCTACCACCAACTGAAAAAGATTCTGGCGGAAACAGGACTGCCCGACATCCGCTTCCACGATCTCCGCCACACCTTCGCCACCCACGCCCTATCCAGCGGTGTGGACGCCAAAACTCTGTCCAGCATCCTGGGCCACACCAAAGCCAGCTTCACCGTGGACACCTACACCCACACCACCACCCAGATGCACCGGAAAGCCGCCGAAATTGTGGGCGGCTTCCTCACCGATTACTTAGGAGAGGAGATGGCTCCATGGCAAAACGCAGAAAACGTGGCGACGGCAGCATACACCTGAGAAAGGACGGACGCTGGGAGGGCAGATATGTGGTAGGACGTGACGAAAAAGGATTGCCCATCACCAAAAATGTCCTGGCCAAAACCCAGGCAGAGTGTGCAAAAAAGTTGGCCCAACTGCGGGAGCAGCTGGAAGCGCCTCCACCGGAACAGCCCAAGGCCGGTGTTCAGCTGGGTGATTGGCTCAGTCACTGGTACCAAGACCATAAGAAGCCCCACTTGCGCCCCAATACCCAGATGTCCTATGAGCGGCGGATCTACCAGCACATCATCCCTGCTCTGGGGCAAATCCCCCTGGACAAGCTGACCACCGGAGATATCCAGCAATTCTACACCCAGGCCAAGCAGGGCGGCAGACTGCTGCGGACAGAGCTCTACGGGGAAGGCTTGTCCGACCAGACCATCCGGGGCATCCACACCACCCTCCACGGAGCATTAAAACAGGCAGTGGAGGAACACCTCATTGCCCGCAACCCTGCGGATGGGTGCAAGCTGCCCTCTGCCAAAGCCAGAGAAATGCAGGTGCTGACCCCGGAGGAAATCCAGCGTCTCCTCATTCAGGCCAAAGAGGACGAATGCTATGAACTGCTCCTGCTGGAACTGTCCACCGGCTTGCGCCGAGGCGAAATCTGCGCCCTTCAATGGGATGACCTGAATTTCAGCACCGGAGCCCTGCGGGTAGAGCGGCAGGTGCATCGGGTGCGAGGCGAACTGGTGGTGTCTCAGCCCAAGACAAAGGCCTCCAACCGCAGCGTCGTCCTCCCCGCCCCGGTTCTAAGCGTCCTGGAGACCTACAAAAAGGCCAGTACCTCTCGGTGGATGTTCCCCTCCCCAGTCAAAGAGGATTCTCCCATGGACCCAGCGGCAGTGCGGAAACGACTGTCCACGGTTCTGGAACGGGCAGATTGTAAGCACATCCGCTTCCACGACCTGCGCCACACCTTCGCCACCGCCTCCCTGGAACATGGCATGGATGTCAAAACCCTCTCCACCATCATCGGCCATGTGTCCAGCACCACCACCCTGAACATCTACGCCCATGTCACCGACGAGATGCAGCGCACCGCAGCGGCAAAAATCGATCAGGGGATTGGAAGGCACACCTCCCTGCAACCTACCGAAACTGCGCCCCGAAAACCCGCCCCCAGCACCTTTCAGCCCCACAAGGGTAAGCGGCGCAAGCCAGGCACCGGCTGTATCAGCCAGATCAACGACCATTTGTGGGAGGGCCGCTACTCCCCCATCTGGCCAGACCGCAAAAAACACGCCCGCAATGTGTACGCCCAAAACAGAGAGGAGTGTGAGGAACTGCTGGCAAGCCTGATCCGGCAGATGAATGCGGAGATCGCCGTGGAAAAAGAACGGCTGAAACAAGACCAAAAGGTGAGCTGAGACGTAGCAAGGCCTCTGGAGACATGCGCTCCAGAGGCCAATTTTTCTCTGTCTGTGGCTGGTTGTGTGGTCAAACCCAAAACCGCCTGTTTTATCATGGCGATAAAGTTCCGTAGATACAACAAAACCGCCCTTTTCTTTACGAAAAGAGCGGTTATTGTGGAGCTGCTAGGCAGATTCGAACTGCCGACCTCATCCTTACCAAGGATGCGCTCTACCGACTGAGCTATAGCAGCAAATGGCGACGCGGAAGGGACTTGAACCCTCGACCTCCGGCGTGACAGGCCGGCGTTCTAACCAACTGAACTACCGCGCCATCTGGGGGAATCTATTTAATCAGCTTCCGCTGTTATTTTTGTGGCAGGGGCAGAAGGATTCGAACCCTCGGCACTCGGTTTTGGAGACCGATGCTCTACCAGCTGAGCTATACCCCTGTATGGTGGGCCTTCAGGGACTCGAACCCGGGACCGACCGGTTATGAGCCGGCTGCTCTAACCAACTGAGCTAAAGGCCCATGTCGTCGATCTGTTCTGTCTGCATGAGCCGTCACAAACCTGTGACGGCTCATGCACAGAAATGGCTCCCCCTGTTGGACTCGAACCAACGACCCTGCGGTTAACAGCCGCATGCTCTACCAACTGAGCTAAGGAGGAATATTGAGAGGCTTGAGAAACTCAAACCTCTTTGTGTCGGCACTACCTATCTTCCCGGGCCGTCGCCAGCCAAGTATTTTCGGCGCAAGTGAGCTTAACTGCCGTGTTCGGAATGGGAACGGGTGGACCCTCACTGCAATCAGCACCGACTAAGTCGACACAGACCTTTTGATCTGCACTGAACATTTGACATATTACCAGATTTCTCTGGTTTTGTCAAGTGTTTTTTTGCCCCATTTTTTTGGGGTTCCCACTTGGGTGCATCACACACCCAAGTGGGAGTGGTACACCTTCAGGGACTCGAACCCTGGACACCCTGATTAAGAGTCAGGTGCTCTACCAACTGA
>NZ_NFKO01000058.1:0-2816 GCF_002160435.1 Pseudoflavonifractor sp. An176
AAGTAGGGCGAGGAAGAGAAATCAACCGAGATTCCGCTAGTAGTGGCGAGCGAACGCGGAAGAGGGCAAACCGGTGGATTTATCCACCGGGGTTGTGGACAGTCATTTAGCAGAGGTTATCTAGGAGAACGGCATGGGAAGGCCGGCCATAGCGGGTGACAGCCCCGTATCCGAAAGAGAAGGCTGTGAGACTGGATCCAGAGTACCGCGGGACACGTGAAACCCCGTGGGAAGCTGGGGGGACCACCCTCCAACCCTAAATACTACCTGATGACCGATAGTGGAGCAGTACCGTGAGGGAAAGGTGAAAAGGACCCCGAGAGGGGAGTGAAATAGAACCTGAAACCTTGTGCTTACAAGCACTCAAAGCCCGTTAAAGGGTGATGAGGTACCTTTTGTAGAATGGTCCGGCGAGTTATTGTTACTGGCAAGGTTAAGGTATTCAGTACCGGAGCCGCAGCGAGAGCGAGTCTGAATAGGGCGTATGAAGTCAGTGGCAATAGACCCGAAACCGGGTGACCTATCCATGAGCAGGTTGAAGTGGAGGTAAAACTCCATGGAGGACCGAACGCACGCTCGTTGCAATGATCGGCGATGACTTGTGGATAGCGGTGAAATTCCAATCGAACCCGGAGATAGCTGGTTCTCCCCGAAATAGCTTTAGGGCTAGCGTTGTTTTAGATTACTGGAGGTAGAGCACTGAATGGGCTAGGGGGCGATAAGCTTACTGAACCCTATCAAACTTCGAATGCCAGCTAATTGATGAACAGCAGTCAGACTGTGTGAGATAAGTCTCATAGTCAAAAGGGAAACAGCCCAGACCCACAGCTAAGGTCCCAAATATACGCTAAGTGGAAAACGATGTGGAGTTGCGAAAACAACCAGGATGTTGGCTTAGAAGCAGCCACTCATTAAAAGAGTGCGTAATAGCTCACTGGTCGAGTGACTCTGCGCGGAAAATGTAACGGGGCTAAGCGTATAACCGAAGCTTGGGCTTGTCGTAAGACAGGGGTAGGGGAGCGTCGAATATGGGGTGAAGTCGCATCGGAAGGAGCGGTGGACTGTATTCGAGTGAGAATGCCGGAATGAGTAGCGAGAATCATGTGGGAATCATGATGGCCGAAAATCTAAGGTTTCTTGGGGAAGGTTCGTCCGCCCAAGGTAAGCCGGGAGCTAAGGCGAGGCCGAAAGGCGTAGTCGATGCACATACGGTTGAAATTCCGTAGCCACCGAACTTTAAGCACACTGACACTTTGGAATAGCCGGACCCGGGCGTTGGTTGACCCGGGCGTAAGGGACCGAAATATAGTAGGGAAGCCGGCGATGTCCAGAGGCGAGAAAAGGTGTGAGGTATACTAAGGTGCCCGTACCGCAAACCGACACAGGTAGATGAGGAGAGAATCCTAAGGCCAACGGGAGAAGGGTTGTTAAGGAACTCGGCAAAATGACCCCGTAACTTCGGGATAAGGGGAGCTCCCTAAGGGGAGCCGCAGAGAATAGGCCCAAGCGACTGTTTACCAAAAACACAGGTCTATGCTAAATCGAAAGATGACGTATATGGGCTGACGCCTGCCCGGTGCTGGAAGGTTAAGAGGAGGGCTTAGCGCAAGCGAAGGTCTGAATTGAAGCCCCAGTAAACGGCGGCCGTAACTATAACGGTCCTAAGGTAGCGAAATTCCTTGTCAGGTAAGTTCTGACCCGCACGAATGGCGTAACGATTTGGGCGCTGTCTCAACAGCCCACCCGGCGAAATTGTTGTACTGGTGAAGAAGCCAGTTACCCGCAACTAGACGGAAAGACCCCATGGAGCTTTACTGTAGCTTAATACTGGAGTTCGGTAATTCATGTACAGGATAGGTGGGAGACTTGGAAGCATGGGCGTCAGCTCATGTGGAGTCACCCTTGGGATACCACCCTTGGATTGCTGGGCTTCTAACCTGCGGCCGTGAATCCGGTCGGGGGACACTGTTAGGTGGGCAGTTTGACTGGGGCGGTCGCCTCCTAAAAGGTAACGGAGGCGCTCAAAGGTTCGTTCAGCACGGACGGAAATCGTGCATTGAGTGTAAACGCATAAACGAGCCTAACTGCGAGACCGACGGGTCGAGCAGTAACGAAAGTTGGAGTTAGTGATCCGGCGGTATGCAAGTGGAAGTGCCGTCGCTCAACGGATAAAAGCTACCCTGGGGATAACAGGCTGATCTCCCCCAAGCGTCCACAGCGACGGGGAGGTTTGGCACCTCGATGTCGGCTCGTCACATCCTGGGGCTGTATTCGGTCCCAAGGGTTCGGCTGTTCGCCGATTAAAGTGGCACGCGAGCTGGGTTCAGAACGTCGTGAGACAGTTCGGTCCCTATCTGTTGCGGGCGTAAGAGATTTGAAGAGAGCTGTCCTTAGTACGAGAGGACCGGGATGGACATACCTCTGGTGCACCAGTTGTCCTGCCAAGGGCACAGCTGGGTAGCTACGTATGGACGAGATAAACGCTGAAGGCATCTAAGCGTGAAACTCCCTCTAAGATTAGATCTCTCATCCTTTATGGAGTAAGGCTCGACGTAGACTATGTCGTTGATAGGTCGGAGGTGGAAGCGCTGTGAGGCGTGTAGCTGACCGATACTAATTAGCCGAGGGCTTGACCTACAAGAATGAATGCAGGCAGCTTGCTGAAAGTCACATTGTTCAGTTTTGAGGGTGCGGAAAACCCTGACAAGCACCTTTAGCTCAGTTGGTAGAGCACCTGACTCTTAATCAGGGTGTCCAGGGTTCGAGTCCCTGAAGGTGTACCACTCCCACTTGGGTGTGTGATGCACCCAAGTGGG
>NZ_NFKO01000059.1:0-2493 GCF_002160435.1 Pseudoflavonifractor sp. An176
TGAGGACGGAAGCCGGGAACGGGAGGTAGAAATCTTCTACCGCTTTATCGGCAAAATCGAATGACACATCTTGAGATACCCAACAATATCTTTAACTAAGGGAAACCGGCAAAACCCAGCCGGATATTGAGACCCTCCACAAAATCGCTGAGATTTTGGACGTCACCATCGAAGAGCTGATCTACGGAGCCAAGCAGACCACCACCATCGTCAAGAATACCACCGTGCAAAACGCCACCAAGGGGCTGTCCTTTGGCGCAGCTCTGGCCATGGTGATCTCCTATGTGAACTGGCACTCCATCGGTTGGGCCATCTTCCACGGGCTTCTGAACTGGTTCTATGTGATCTATTACGTGCTGCGGTATGGGTGGAACGGATGACCTTGGCGATATCCTTTTCTCTTCATCTCCCTCTCGCCCCTTTACATCCTCCCTCCTCCGGGGTTATACTGTGCTCACAGAATCATCCCACTGTGAGAGGAGACATTCCCATGCACACAGACATTGATATCCATGCCCTCATGGAGCTGGTCCACCAGGCGGGCAAGCTGCTCTACGACCGGGAGGGCTCTACCCACATCCGCAAGAAGGGCCGGGCGGACTACGTCACCCAGGTGGACATGGCAGTCCAAGGCTTTTTCGGGGAAGAACTTCCCAAGCGCTGGCCCCACATCCAGTTCATGAGTGAGGAGCAGTCCAACGCCCATCTGGACCCCAACGCCCCCATGTGGATTCTGGACCCGGTGGACGGCACCTGCAACCTCATCCATGACCTGGGCATGAGCGCCATCTCTCTGGCCCTGGTGGAAGGTGGCCAGGTCATGCTGGGCATCGTATACAACCCCTTCAACGGAGAGATGTTCCACGCCATCCGGGGACAGGGTGCCTTCCGCAACGGCGAGCCCATCCACGTCAGCGACCAGCAGGAGCTGGCGGACAGCCTCATTGCCATCGGCACCAGCCCCTACCAAAAGCAGCTGGCAGAGGGTAACTTCGCCCTGTTCCGCCGCCTGTTTGAGGTGGGCGCTGACATCCGCCGCATGGGCACCGCCTCCCTGGACCTGGCCTATGTGGCCTGTGGCCGGATGGACGCCTATCTGGAACGGGGCCTGAAGCCCTGGGACTTCGCCGCCGGAATCCTGCTGGTGGAAGAGGCCGGGGGCCAGGTGCGGGACTACCAGGGCAACCCCCTCATCCCCACCCAGCCCAGCGACATGTTCGCCCACAACGGCCCCATCGGCGCCCGCATCGCTGAGGCGGTCTCACTGGAGTTCTGAGGACACCCGTCATTCATTTCTATCAAAGGCATAAAAAGAACGGTCAGCTGACGCTGACCGTTCTTTTTTCTGAACCTGGGAAATTAGCCGCGGTTCTTGCGGGCCACAACAGTGGCACCGGACAGCAGGCACACGGCGGCAGCCAGAGCCACCACGTACACCATCACCTGGGCGGAGTCGCCAGTCTGGGGCACGTTGTTCTCGGGCTTCTCGGTGGTCTGAGGCTTGTCAGTGGTCTGAGGCTTATCGGTAGCCTCGGGCTTGTCGGTGGTCTCAGGAGCGCCACCGGCGGTGAGGCCGTTCATGGCGTCGCTCAAAGCAGCCACAGCGGCGTCCACAGTGGCCTGGTCGTCCTCAGAGAGGGACTCGTTGGCCATGACAGCCTGGGCGGTGGCCAGAGCGGTGCGGAAGGTAGCCACGGCGGCCTCGCTGGCCCCGGTGGTATCCATGTTCGCAGCCTGAGCAATCAGGTCTTCCAGGATGGACTTGTCAGCCTTGAAGCGCTGGGCCAGGATGGCGTTGAACAGGGCATCTGCCACGGGCTGGATGTCCTCGTCCATGGCATCGCCGTCAGCGTCCACTTCCTTGGCAGCAGCCAGAGCGTCCACCAGGGTCTGCCAGTTGTCCTGGACGTACTTGTCCTGGTCGGGGATCATGCTCTCAGCCTTGGCAATCAGCTGCTCCAGCATGGTCTTGTCGCCCTGGGTCAGACCCAGGCCCCAGATGCCCTCCAGCAGGGCGTCCCAAGCGGCGTCGATCTCGTCCTGAGTGGCGTTCTCCTTGTCCAGCACGGTCTTGGCGGTGGCCAGAGCGGTCTCGAAAGCAGCCTTGGCGGTGTCGGTGACACCCTCGGTGGACAGGGTCAGAGCGTAGTCATAGCTCTTCTGCAGCAGGACCTTGCTGCCGGCAATGATGGGGTGGACGTTGCGCTCGGCCGTCTCGGGCAGAGTGGAACCGAAGGCGGCGATGACGTCGGCCACTTCTTCTGCCACGCTGGCATCGGTCTGAGCCTGGGGCACGTCGCTCCAGATGCAGAACATGGCGCCCACGGGGTCCTCGATGGTGCCGCCCATGAAGGTGTTGATGTCAAACTGGCTGGCCTTGTCCACGGTGCACTTGTTGCCGCCCACGATCCAATACCAGTCGCCGTGGGTGTTCACCAGCTGGTGGCCCTGCTCAGCCAGGAAGGCGGGCTTGGCCACGTCATAGCCCCACCA
>NZ_NFKO01000006.1:0-101708 GCF_002160435.1 Pseudoflavonifractor sp. An176
CAATCATGTCATTTTGCGATTTTTCCGGAATTCCGATCAATTCTAAAAAAGAATCGTCTGGTTCCTTAATGGTTTTGATTACCTCATATGATTCCAGCTTTACCGAAATGGCCTCTTGCGTTTCTGGATCTCGATATTTTTTTATTTCGGATATAGAGTATGGATGGATTACTTTATCGTATTTTAACTTATCCAACCATCGAAAAAGGTGGCCAATACTATAATTGGAAACACGCTTGTTTTCTCTATGGATGATTATATTTGTGTCAAGCAAAGCTCTCATAATTTTGGGCCCCTTTCTATATAAGATAAGCAACTCGTAATATCAGTTTCATCAAAAAGCATATGATGAACATATAGATTACAATTTATGCTTGTAGCAATCTCATGTGCTTTTTCATGTTCTGCTTTTTGTAAAAGTAAAATTTGACTTTCAGAATACTCTTTTTTATCTCGCACCGATAAATTCTTTATAATTTGTGAAGACGAGGCTTCCAGCAAAAGTATGGTTTCTATTTCCAGATCATAGAACACACTACTCGGCAAAGTATCAACATTACCATTTATGTCAAATATGCAAAAATGTCCGGCAAGAATAATACTAGGGGTCGATTTCAGAAGTTGCTTGACTTGTGAGGCCAAAATATTCTGATTGGCATCTTTGTCTCTAACCACTTTATTTGCTCCATAAGTTTCACCGTTGACCGCACTAATGAGATCACCGGCAGAAAAATCAGGAATTTTTAATGCAGTTGACAATTCATTACATAATGTGCTTTTCCCTACACCATAAGTCCCGGCAACAAATATCGTCCCCATATGTATAACCCCCGTTTAACGATCCTTTATTGTATATATTTTACATCAAAATCAAGTTGGAGTCTATCGTGTTTTTGGCAAATATCTTGTGTTCGGGCCATGTTGGCCCGAAGTCGGGGCGGTCTGGACGGGCCGCCCTTTTTTCATAGAAGGGAGGGATGATTTCTGGCTACCACAACTTTGTTGCAGCGCCATGCGGGCGAAGGCGAAACGATTGCCGAGGCCATCCGGGATTGTCTGGACTATGGTAAAAACCCGGAAAAAACAGAAAGCGGAAAGTATATCTCCGCTTATGAGTGCGACCCTGCCACCGTGGCGGACGAGTTTCTTTTGGCGAAAGCCAGCTATGCCGCCATGACAGGCCGGGAACAGAAAAAGGCCAATGATGTGCTGTGCTATCAGATACGACAATCCTTCTATCCGGGGGAGATCACCCCGAAGGAGGCGAACCGTATCGGCTATGAGCTGGCTATGCGATGGACAAAGGGGCGGCACGCTTTTATCGTTACCACGCACACAGACCGCCAGCACATCCATTGTCACATCTATTACAACTCCACCACCCTTGACTGTACCCGGAAATTCCGAAACTTCTGGGGCTCCAGCTTCGCCCTCCGGCGGCTCTCCGACAGACTGTGCCTTGAAAACGGGCTGTCTATTGTAGAAAACCCGAAGACCCGGAGCAAGGGAAAATACCGGAACTATGGAGAGTGGCAGAAAGAACGGAAAGGCCCGCTTTCCTATCAGGACCGGCTGCGCCTTTCCATTGATACTGCGCTGGCAGAGCGCCCCGCCGATCTGGACGAATTTCTCGGCCTGATGAAACGGGCTGGATATGAAGTCAAGAAGGTTCGGGGCGGTGGTATCAGCTTCCGGCTGACCGGACAGGGGCAGGAACGCTTTACCCGTCTGCGGGCCTCTACGCTGGGGGACGGCTACGATCTGAAAAATGTTCTTGCTGCCATTGAGGGCAAAGAAAAACGCCCCGGACGCCCGGAGCGAAAAATCAGTCTGGCGGTGGATATTCAAGCAAAGCTGGCTGCCGGTAAGGGGCCGGGCTACGAGCGGTGGGCGAAGGTGTTCAACATCAAGCAAATGGCCGCCGCCCTCGCCTATATACAGGACAATGGCCTGACTGATTATGAGCAGTTGGCGCAGAAAGCCACCGAGGCAACCGACCATTTCCATGTACTTTTCGAGCAGATCAAGCATACGGAACAGGCCATGAAAACCAATGCCGGGCTAAAGGCCGCAACGGTTCAGTATGCCAAAACGCGCCCGGTCTTTGAGCAGTACAAGGCTGCAAAGTACAGCCGGAAATTCCTTGCGGAACATGAAGCGGATATTGAGCTGTACCGGGCGGCGCAAGCGGAAATGCGCCGTTTGCTGGGCGGGGCGAAGCTCCCGAAAATGGATGCGTTGAAGGAGGAAGGCCGTAAGCTCACGGCAAAGAAAAAGCGCCTTTATGGAGAGTATCAGAAAGCGCGCCGGGATATGCAGGAGATCGTCACCATCAAGGCAAATATTGATACTCTGCTGGGCTACACCGAGCCGGGCAGAAAGCAGGAAAAGGAGCGTTGAGGTTATGAAAACAAGGAGCAAAGCGACGCAAATACTTCGGGCCATGTTGGCCCGAAGATACGGGTTTGGGGCGAGCCCCAACAAGCAGCGTCCGGGCCTTTGTGGCCACGGAGGCATTGCTTGCCACTTAGCGGCAGCCCTCAAAATGGCATGAAAAAACGGAGGCTCTTACTCCTGAACCTCCGTTTCTCTGGCTTTCTTGAGCCCTTCGGCTGTGGCCTCCATAACAACAAGCTCTTTCTCATTCATCGAGCTTAAAAGCACATCAATATGCTTTCTGCAACTGTTCTCTCCACGCTGACCTTCTGTATAGAAAAACTGATCTACGGAAATGTCGAACAGAGTGACGAGTTTGAAAAACAGGTTGAAGCTGGGGTGCTGGCCTTTGTTCTCAATGTTCATAATGGTGCGGTCAGTCTTGCCGACCAGCTCCGCCACATAGGCTTGCGTCCAGCCCTTTTCCTCTCTGGCTTGTTTCAGAGCCAGCCCGAGCCCGTGAAAGTCAAACCTTCTTTCATCTTGGTTCATTCTCATATCACCCTATATCATTGTACATTTCGGGTCGGATTATGAGAATGTAATGAAATTTTATATAAAGGTCTATTTTATTTCGCTTTCTGCTTTCTAAGTTACTCCGGTAAGCTATTCTTGACTTTATTGTGTTTGTAGTGTATAGTGTGTATGTAGGAACATCACATTAAAACACGGGAGGAAAATACTTTGTGAAGATATTGATTTCTAATACTTCGGAAAATCCTCTATACCAGCAAATCAAAGACCAAATTAAAGATGCTATCTTAAAAGAGGAATTAGTCGAGGGTGATCCACTTCCATCTATTCGAGCCTTCGCAAACGATTTGTCTGTTAGCGTCTTAACCATACGGCGGGTTTATGAGGAACTGGAAAAAGAAGGTTTTGTCACAAGTCAAGTAGGAAAGGGTACTTTTGTATCAACCAGCAATATTGAACTATTGCGAGATTCTAAACGCCGCCTTGTGGAACAGAAAATGCAAGATATGATACAGACGGCGAAAACAATGGGAATTACCAAAGATGAATTAAATGCTATGATGGATATTCTGTACGAGGAGGATTGAAATGGACGATATTTTGAAAGTCACTGGCCTAAATAAATCGTATGACAATTTCAGTTTGAAGGATGTTTCCTTTACCCTGCCGGAAGGATGTATCACGGGATTTATTGGCGTTAACGGCGCAGGCAAAACAACTACTCTACGATCTATATTAGGGCTTACCAGTCGTATTTCTGGTCATATCAATTTTTTTGGTATGGACATTGAAAAAGATGCTCGTAAAATCAAAGATCGTATTGGCGTTGTCTTGGATGATGGCTGCTTTTATGACGAATTATCATTAGCTGAAATGAAAGATGTAATTGCCTCGGCATACTCTGCATGGAGTGAACGGGATTTCAAGGAATATTTGGAGCGGTTTGAACTCAGTCCAAAGCAGAAAATCAATACACTTTCTAAAGGCATGAAAATGAAATATGCTCTTGCACTGGCGCTTTCACATAATGCCGAATTGCTGATTATGGACGAGCCGACCAGTGGCCTTGATCCGCTTATCCGCGGACAACTTTTAACCATACTGACAGACTACATGAGCAATGGCGGCAAAGGTGTTTTTTTCTCAACGCATATTACATCCGATCTGGATAAGATTGCCGATATGCTTATTCTGATTGACAATGGACGCATTGTGTTTCAAGAGGAAAAAGATACCTTGCTGGATAGTTACCGTATCGTTAAAGGTGATATGCGTAAGATGGACGGAAATATCCGCAAGCTCTTCTTACGAATTTCTGAAACAGCTTATGGGTTTACTGGAATTACCCAAAGGGTGTCTGAGGTTCAGCAGTATATTCCAGACATTATTATTGAGCGTCCGACAATCGAGGATATTATGCTCGGCAATATTGAAGGAGGAAAAGAATAATGTTATTTCATTTGATAAAAAAAGATTTTTTGATTGTTAAGAAGTATGTTCTGATTGTGTTGGTAGCTTCTATTCTTATTCCGCCGGTCATGCGCTGGCGGACACCAGAGTTTGCTGGAACTTTTGGTTTTATCCTTTCCGTGATTTTTTCGGTTTTTATGCTGCTTCAATATGTATCTCTGAAAGAGTATCAATTTCCTAAAGCTACGACATTACTATGTGCCACGCCGTTCTCAAGGAGCATGATGGTATTATCAAAATACATTTTCTGTATTGCAATATATGTTGCGTGCTGCATCATTTTTGGAATTGAAACACTTCTTATCCCGGGGCTGGGTACATCTGGCATAGCATTGTTTATCCTTATGTTCTTTGTAACATCTGTTTTCATTGGGATTTACTTGCCAATTCAATATAAGCTGGGGTACGAGAAAACAAAATTTGCATTTGCCGTTATTATTGTTGCTTCACCGTTCATTCTCCCTATGCTTATGCGAATGGATACCGCCAACTTGGATTTTCTTGCTTCAATCCCCGCTTATTTTGTTTATAGCGGCGTTTTAGTGGGTGGCTTTATAATTTTGGTGCTGTCGTCTATGTTGTCTATAAAAATCTACAACGAAACTGATTTAGCATAAAGAAAGGTGGGACTATGAGAGATACTATTTTTCTCTATATCATTGCTATTTTGGCATTTGGCTTTGGTTTTATAAATTTCATTCAGTATTTGCTGAAAAGGAACCAAACAGCGCAGGTAGTTGGAACAATTATTTCAATTAAAACACTAAACCCTCAGAACTCAAAATTCCGCAATTCAAAATGGGCAACATTTTCATACAAAGTAAAAGGAAAAACCTATCAATCTCAAAACAGAATACAAGTACCTATGGCATCACAAGTTGGAACTACAATTTCTGTTCGTTATGACATCAATCATCCAGAAAAATTGTACAGCTTTTCTGTGTCAAGGATAGTTGTGTCATTTTTAATTGCTGTTGTCTGTGCTACATTGGCAATGTCTAATTTTATGTAAGGAGGAGGGAGTAACTATGCCACATTTTCCGGGCTGGTTTGTAGCAATATGTATTTTGCTTCCTGTCGCAAATGCAATATACAGAGCATGGAAGAACAATAAGAAAAAGTAGATAAGATGGTGATACATTGCATGAAATTCAATGGGTACTATGCCCTATGTGCCATAATAAAACACGGCTAAAGATCCGCGGGGATACGGTGCTAATAAATTTCCCCCTGTATTGCCCCAAATGTAAGCAAGAAACACTTATTACTGCACATCACATGAATATAACAGTTATCAAAGAGCCAGACGCACAGACGCAGAGCCGATAACAGACAAAGTAGCCTTGTCTGTTGTCGGCTTTCTTTATTTCATATATTGATATATCAAAAAGCCTGCCCCGCCCAACGGGGAAAGAAAAAAACGCTGCGGGGCAGGCTGATATTGTGCGCTCATTCTACATATCCCAGCGGCGACTTTGAACACTCAAGGCCGCCGCTCTTATTTTATCTAAAGGAGTGTGTAAGATTGGCGGCCCTGGGAGGGAGCCGCCATGTCTATTTTATTCTTTTGCGGGTCAGTTGACCTAATCCAGCTAAAAAAAGTATAGCTCCGTCTCCGGGTTATTCCGGCTATGTATGCGAAATTTGTTGGAACCTTAACTGTCATATCATTTCATGCGCCCGAGTGGCTTTGTGCCGCCCGGGCGCTTTTGCGTTCTTATGGGGCAGCTTCGGGCCAACATGGCCCGAAGTCATTCCCCGGTGCCGCTCACCGCCGCCTTCGTTTCGGTCACTTGTCAACCACCAACCGAAACGGAGGTCAATATGGCTATTATCAATCTGCGGGACTATTACCCGTTTTATACATCGGATTGCTTCATGGAAGTATCGGACGAGGTTGCTGAAATGTTCAAAGAATTTGACCGCAAGGAGGCTGCTTACCGGCTGCGTACATACCGCCATAAAGCCTACTATTCCCTTGATCGGGATGATGGGCTGGAGCATGAGGCTGTCTTTGTCGCACTTTCGCCCCATGAGCTGTACGAGCGGAAAGTCACTATGCAAGAGCTTCACGCTGCTATTGCCAGCCTGCCGGATAAACAGGCAAAACGGATTTACGCCCACTTCATTCTTGGCATGACGAAACAGGATATTGCCCGGGCAGAAGGAGTCCATGAGAAAGTAGTCCGTGTGGCAATCGAGCGCGGTCTGCGGCACTTGGAAAAAATTTTGAAAAAATCTCTGTGAGGTGTACCGATTTAGGCCCAAAAATGAAATGGCTTATGAGAGGCAAAACACTTCGGGTCAAGGTGGACCGAGGTTCGGACAAGCCCTCATGCAAATCGAAAACTGAATAAAAAGGCACCCGGATACGAAGGGAAATGCGCTGTGTGACAGGCCCGCCATGACCTCTGCTTTTGGAGAATACAGTCTCTATAAAACAGGGCGAGCGATCAGGCTCATGCCATAGGTGGGGCAAGGCTGGCTCCACCGGAACAGGTGCATAACCCGGATACTTGCGTTTAGTCACAGTCCGAGCGTTGAAGCGGCCTTGCAAGCCGTGAGCCGTCGCAGGCAATGAGAACGCCTTGCCATCAGAATGGGGAGAGTTGAAATACTATGGGGCAGAAAGTCTATGCCCGTCCGATGTGCCTGTGATGTAGTAAAAACCTGTGGGGAGCCCTCCGGCAATGCTGTCTGATGATAGGCCAACCAATCCGGCGAGGCTTCCCATCTTTTTCTCAAAGGAGTTTCTTATGGAAAATGCGTTTGGGATGTTTCCCGGTTTTGAGCCGGATGAATGGAGCAACGACGCCTGCCGCGGCTATGTCATCATGGCAATGGAGGACTGCGGCTTTTCAAAGAAGGATATTCGTCGTGTTGTGGGACAGCTTTATGAAGTCTTTGATCTCAACAGTGTGGAGGACGCTAAACAGAAATTTCACTCCAGTCCGTACTGACCTCGGGCCACATCGGCCCGAAGTGGAGAAAGCTCAAAGGGCGGCACCTGCGGGTGCCGTCTTTTGACATTTCCCCACAGGACAAGAGGGAAACGCTGGCAAGTACACCCATTCTGAAAAGGAGGTTTCCAATGACACAGGCTGTCACATATCAACGAGAAACAAAGTCTGTACCCTTTCAAGGGAAAACCATTGTGCTGGAAAGCCTCACGCCGGTACTTTCCCCGAAGGAGAAGGAACAGCGCAAAAAAGAAATTGAACGCCGTCTTTACGAGGTGTTCAGTAAGTACGGGGACAGGTTTCACTAACCATTCGCAACATTGTTGTCCGGGGCTGCTGATAGTATAATATAGTTGTAAGGTTGGTAGCTCCATTCCAACAAGGAAAGGAGCCCAATATGGAATTTATCAGAGAAGATTGCATTTATGCGAGACAGTCAGTAGACCGCAAGGACAGTATCAGCATTGAAAGTCAGATTGACTTCTGCAAGTATGAATTGAAAGGTGGGAGCTGCCGGGTATTTAAGGACAAAGGCTATTCCGGCAAGAATACCGACAGGCCGGAGTTTCAAAAGCTGCTGGGCGAGATCCGCAAGGGAAAGGTTCGGCGGGTCATCGTGTACAAGCTGGACCGAATAAGCCGCTCTATTCTGGACTTTGCAAATATGATGGAGCTGTTTCAAGAGTACGATGTAGAGTTTGTATCATCCACGGAAAAGTTTGATACCTCGACCCCGATGGGACGGGCTATGCTGAATATCTGCATTGTATTCGCCCAGCTTGAACGTGAGACAATCCAGAAGCGCGTCACGGACGCCTACTATTCCCGGTGCCTGAAAGGCTTCCACATGAGCGGGCAGGCTCCATACGGCTATCAGTTGGAGCCCACCGTGGTAGAGGGTATCCGTACAAAAAAGATGGTTGCCGACCCCGTAGCCGCCGACCATGTACGGCTGATGTTTGAGATGTACGCCGAGCCGGAAACCTCTTTCGGAGACATTACCCGCTACTTTGAAGAACAGGGTATCAAGATTTACGAAAAGTCAATGGTTCGGAGTTTCCTTTCCCAGCTTTTACGGAACCCTGTTTACGCACAGGCCGACTTGGAACTGTACGAGTTTTTCAAGAGCCAGGGCGCGGCGATTGTCAATGACGCTTCCGATTTTGCCGGAACAAACGGCTGCTATCTCTATCAGGGGCGGGATGTGAAGGAGGACAAGGACAGGTGCCTAAAAGACCAGATACTTGTTATCGCTCCCCATGAAGCATTGATCCCCTCGGACACATGGCTGAAATGCCGGAAAAAGCTCATGGCAAATACCACTTTCCAGCAGGGGCGGAAACCGAAAAACACTTGGCTGGCCGGAAAGATCAAATGCGGGCATTGTGGGTATGCGCTGAAAGCCACCCATGTACCAAACAGCACAGGCTATTTCCGCTGCACCAAACGGACGGAAAACAAAGGTTGTCCGGGCTGCGGGAAAATCCGCAAAGAAGAATTTGAGCAATTTATTTTCTCGGCCATGCAGGAGAAGTTCAAAGATTTTCAGATACTCCACGGCAAAGAGGAAAAGGTCAATCCGAAGCTGACAGCCTATCAAGTAGAGCTGGCACAGGTGGAGGCAGAAATTGAAAAACTGCTGGACACGCTGACCGGAGCCAATGCGACCTTGCTTGCCTACGCCAACAAGAAAATCGAAGAACTGGACACCCGCCGTCAGACCATTTCAAAAGCCATAGCCGATTTGAGCGTCGAAACCATATCGCCCCAGCAGATAAAGAAACTGTCCTATTATCTCGACAACTGGCAGAGCATAGATTTTGACGACAAAAGAAAAGCCGCCGATGGCTTGATTTCTACAATCAAGGCCACCAGCGACCGTGTTCAGATAGAGTGGAAAATCTGACATTTCCGCTCTATCGTCCCTCATTTCTATTTTATCTCGTTTGTACCCCTTGTACACCGACGCTTATAATCGTTGCTGGACTACACCTGAAGGCAAGAGAAGAAAGTTAATAACTGCTTAAATAAAACAAAGCGCCTGGGGCGGATTTGCGATCCGCCTCAGGCTTCTTTTGGTTCAGTGCAGTCTCTCAGTGTTGGTAGACATCTCTTCTGTGCCCCACAGAGAGGGCAAGAATAATTAATTTATCATCCTCAATTTCACAAATGAGTCGATAGTCTCCGATTCGGTATCGCCACTGACCACTTCTATTCGCGGTTAAGCCCTTCCCATGCAACCGAGGGTCTGCACAATCCACTAGGTTTTTTTCAATCCAGGCTTTCAGCATTCGCTGTGTATAACGGTCTAGTTTCTTGAATTCTCGGTCAAAACGAGAGGTTGTTCGGACGGAATATTTCACAAGTCCAGCTCCTCCCACAGAGCAGAGATGGGCCTGCTTTGCATCCCTCCCTCAACGTACTCACGGTGTGCAGTATCGGCAACTGCTGTGTCATATTCCTCTTGGATTTTTTCGAAAAGAGCGGTTTTGAACGCTTCCCCCAAGGACATGGAGTGAAGTTTGGCATAGCTTTCCGCCAAGGATTTTTCTTCCGCTGTCAGTCTGATGGAAAAACTCATAGGCTCAACTCCTTTCGTAATACATTGTACTACAATTATGCGGTTCCGTCAACTTAGGAGAAGCTACCGACATACGATGGACAAAAGAGAAGAAGAATAGAACTAAGCCGATGTCGGGCATGGTGTCCGACATCGGCTTAATTCTATTCTTGTAAGGACCTTAGCGTGCTTGGCCCCGATGGTGTTTGCGTTCAGCTCGCTGGATTTGCTTTTCCCAGGTCTTTGCCGTTTGTGCTCTAAGAAAGTCACACAAAGGGCCTAACTCTTGGTGAGTATCCCAGGCTTCCAGGGCTTGATAGTATGCCTTGCGATCCTCTTCGTGAATAACAATGGGAGGGTGACCGTGCAACACGAGAAAGTAGTTCATGGCCAGCCGACCCGTTCGCCCATTTCCATCTGCAAAGGGGTGAATGTTTTCAAATTTGGCATGAAAGTAGGCAGCGGCCGTCAGGGCGTTGGCATCAGAGATGTCCTGGAGCTCATCCAGTAGCTCCGACACTTCATCAGCAACATCTTCAGGAGCAGCTCCAACTTCTTCTTTCCCTGTCACATTGTCATGGTATTTGTATTCTCCGGGCCGTTCGCCGAGCTGATAACGCCTTGGGTCATAGGTACCCTTGGTTAGCAGCTGTTGTAGTGCCTTGATAAAACCTTCGTTCAACGGCGTCCGTTGATGGAAAGACTGAAGGAAAAACTCATTGGCGTCTTTGGAATTCTTGATTTCAAAGAGGGTGCGGAGATCGCCAGTATAGGAGGAGACACCATCTCGCTCAAAGATATCCCGGGTGTCGTGATAGGTGATGTTGTCGTTTTCAATTTTACCGGAATTGTAAGCAAAGGTAATGCTGTGGCCATTTAGGGCTTCTGCAAGTTCTGCATCTGTAGAGACATTTCGCAGTTGCCATAAGTGTACAGCTTTCTCGTAGTTGTTCATAGAGTACACCTTTTTCGCATGTATTTGTCGTCATTGTACCATGAGTTTATAGGATGGGCAAGAACGCTACCTCTCGGATTTGAGAGACAGCGTTCTTTTATGCCTGTTTTATCGTTCCAGGGACGTTTTTTTTCGCTCCGGGAGCTTAATGCGGAACATCCTGCAATAGTCCCTTTGAGCCTCTAATTCGCACTCGCAGATCAGATTGACAAAAGAAGCATCACTGGGGTTCTGACGCCTTTGAGCCTGCTGGAGCGATGTGATATAGCTGTGGCGCAGAATTGGGGGAATAGACACCAGACAGTATCCCTTGTTCACCAAAATGAGATTCATGAGCAGACGGGCAGTGCGTCCATTCCCGTCCTGGAAGGGATGAATGTCAACCAGTCGCCGGTGTGCGTAGGCAGCCAGCAGTACCGGGTGCATGGTGTCTTTTCGACTGTTGAGATCATCTACCAAGCTGGCCATCTGGGTGGGGACTTCTTCGGCAGATGGAGGAACGTACTCTGTTCCTGAGATGAAGACCTGGCCGCTACGGTATCTCCCGGCGTGGTCTGGATCAATGCTACCGTAGAACAGGCCATGCAAATGAAGAATATCTGTCTCATGAAATTGCAGAGGTCCACCTCTGGCAATCTCCAGCATGTAGTCGTAGGCCCGAGCATGTCCTGTGGCTTCATAGCAGTCCCGAATGGGCTTACCTCCCGCCGTGATGCCATCCTCCAGAAGCACCTTTGTTTCAGTCAATGTTAGAGAATTTCCTTCCAGCGCATTCGAGGTGTAGGTGGTGCTGATCCGTAAGTAGGCATCCAGTTCCTTCACTTCATCTGGGGACAAAGGCCGATGCTCCCTAATTGATTTTGCGTATAGGTCAATTTTATCCAAAAGGGCTTTGTTTGTCACGGAATCACCCGCCTTTACTTTCTTTTTCATAATTGTAACATACTTTTCACGCAAATACCACGCTTGTTCAGTGGATATTTCTTGTTCGACCTCTGTGGAGTTAATAGTAACCCACACCACGAACTGTACAGGGCTCGTTTTGTCACCGGGCGTAGTGATAACGCCAGCGGTCATATTCCGCTCTGGTAATCTCACCGCGCCTGAGTTGATCGGAAACTTGCTTCCATGCAAGCAGGATCTCATTCAGCTGTTTTGCCTCTCTGTTTTTGAGTGGATTAACCTGAAGGTAGGCAGCTCCGTTATGCTCATAGATCTCCAGCCCATATCTATCTTCTAGGGAAAACAGTGTGTGCATCAGTTCAACTGGAGAGTCGATGTCTGGAACTGACAACGCAGTAGGGGCAACATCCAGTGTCTGTGCGATTTTGTCTAACAGATCCTGCCTGGGAACACGATAGTCGGTTTCGTACTGTGCGATTCTATTATCTGCGCCCTTTTCAGGAAAGCCCAAAGCGATGCCAAGTTCCTTTTGTGGCATACCACGAAAGATGCGTATTTTCTTTATTTTCTCTCCTGTTGTCATGGAATTTCCCCTTATAAAGTCGTAAAGAAAATTACTTGCTTTTTTCTTTAATTTTGCATATACTGAACGTAGGAAGGGAGTGTTGTATATGGCGCACACGGTCAATGTTAATTTTAAGCTGGACGAAGATGTGAAAAAAAGAATGGAGCGAGCCTGTGCCGAGATGGGCCTTTCCATGAGTGCAGCCTTTACGATATTTGCAAAGAAGGTTGGCAGAGAGTGCCGTATCCCATTTGAGGTTTCAGCTGATCCATTTTATTCGGAAAGCAATCTCCGGCACTTGGAGAGTGTCATGCAGGACGTCAAGGCGGGCAAGGCCCACTTTGCTGAGCATGATTTGCATGAGGTGGATTGATGAGATTGCTGTGGGAGGATCGAGCGTGGAGCGACTATCTGTATTGGCAGACACAGGACAAAAAGACTCTGAAACGGATCAATGCACTGATAAAAGATATTCAGAGGAGCCCTTATGAGGGAATCGGAAAGCCGGAGCCGCTGCGGGGCAACCTAAGTGGCTTGTGGAGTCGCCGCATTGATGAAACCAATCGCATCGTTTACTTTGAGCAGGAAGAGGTCGTGTATATTATCTCCTGCCTGGGACATTATGACGATTAGTGAGTATCAAAAATGAATAGGGGAAAAGGAGAGCTGTCCATTGAGGGCCAGCTCTCCTTATTGATTTTGCGTATAGGTCAATTTTATCCAAAAGGGCTTTGTTTGTCACGGAATCACCCGCCTTCACTTTTATTTTTATAATTGTAACATACTCTCTAGATATGGACAACGGGGTACATTCCTTGTAATCATAACCAAGAGATGGTAAAATAAATCTGCAAGCTTAGGATAGAGCCTGGAATGATGCAGGAGAGAGGAGTGTTGCGCATGCATGTATTGCTGGATGTTCCCTATCAAGAGAAGGACCTTGCGAAAAAAAGAGGGGCTAGATGGAATCCACAGCTCAAATCATGGTATGTAGATGATCTGACCAAAGTTGGAGCAGTTTCAGAATGGATTGGGAACGATAATATCGTATGCGAAAATCTGTACATTCTTACAAAAGAACATACATGCTGGAAATGTGGGAGAAATCTTGATGTTGTGTTGCTGGCAACTGACAACAGCTGTTCGGTGGATGACGGTTATCAACGCAATCAAAATCTGCAAATATTGACTTATGTAAAAAGGATGCCCCAAGGACTGGAAGAATACATGAAACAGCTGTTATACTATCCAGAATACTCCGTGCGAGCAAAAACAAGGTATTTTTTAAACCATTGTAGTGCGTGTAAAAGTAGCCAGGGCGATAATTTTTTACATGAGGTCCCAAAACAATCCTTTTACAGTAGGCTGTGTTATAGGTCTGAGCCTCCGATTAGGTATGCAAGAATCCAGAACACAAGATGTGTACGGCTACAAGCTAATTTGCCCTACTACGATGAATTTTGCTCTTCTATGGAACTTTTGATGCACCATATGCGGACAGGGAGTGAAAATAGGGCTAGCATGCGGGTGAGTCAGAAGTTGATAAACAAACTGTTTCAATGCAGTACAAAAGAGGAGGACATATACATTCCGGGATTGTAGAGCTGTTTCGTGAATGTTCCCATAAAAAGCGTAGAAGGAGTGCCGCCTACCGGGGGGGCACTCCTTTTTTGCGCTTTGACTATCCCTCAGACGTCATTGCGCTGCTGGAGTCGTCGCTGGTGATATTGGAAGCAGATGAGTCCTTGTTGGGTGCAAGTCCGGAGAGGATTTTTTTATATTCTGCCTCTAACTCATCAAGGAACTTCTCAGATGTTGGATTATCTCTGGCAGCTAAAATTGCGTAGGCAAAGTCCATTACAAGCATACGTTGTTCTGCGGATAACTTTCACGATATGAGCTACAAGCCTCAAATTGTGCTCAATGAGTTTGTCCCGGGCGTCGCTGTCTCCCTGGGCCATGCGTTTTAAGCAGTTCTGTTCCTCCTCCCGGGTCAGGGCCCGGGGGAAGGACCCGGTGTTGTTGGCCAGCCGCAGGGTGAAAAAGAGTCCGTTGAGCATTAACAAGAGCCATGCCGTCCGCATGGTCACCACCTCCATGGGGAAGTGTATGCATGGGCGGCGTGTCCCTATGGCTGGGGATGGGGAAAACTAGAAAATGTGGAGATTGGAGGCTTTGAAATGAATTGATGAATGTGGGAAGATGTGGTAGGATGGGAAATGAAATTTGCTATGCATCACTCAAAGCATCGCTCATGGAAGTAGATAAATAATGGATGAAATGAGTGATGAATCTCTTTAAGTCAAGATGAATTTTGATAGACTGTTATATCATTCTTCTTAGTGAAATTCTGGAGGTAAATTGTGATTACAAAAATATTGAATCATTTAGATGATATCGTTAAAATCATTGAGGCATTGTTTTATGTTTCGACGGGTACAGTTGCCGTATTGACGTTTTTAAGTGCGCGAAAAACAATTCTTCAACCAATGAAAACGGAGGTTTTCAAAAATCAAGTTGAAGTTTTCACATCTATCATGAAACTTTTTAATGGTAAAACAGAATCTGAAATTCGCCATGCATTTGACTTTGATGAAATGCTTAGAGCCAATATTTTTAAGCTGTTGGATGACTATTTAGAAACCTTTTATAATGTCACTTTCGACTACAATGAGCGTCCATACAATAAAAAAGCTTGCCCATGTTCTATACTTACCTCTGAGTTTGCCGAACGATATTTAGTGGCCCCTGATTTGTCTTCTGAAAATGAAAGTGTAGAAAAGGATCCACCTTCTATGTCGAAGATGGAAGTTTGGAATAATTATATTTATGGAGAAATTTGTCAAACTGTCTCTAATACAAAAATGCTTGCACAAATAGATGAGATTATGAAATCCCTGTTTCTTACAAGCGAAAGTATCCGACTTCTTTCGGAAATTAAAAAAATAGTCTTGGATAATATATTAACAATAGGAACCGTTCTTACTGATGTGGCAAGAGAGTTGCCGACGAAATGTCCAAATATCAATGATTTGAAAAAAAGAGATACTATGGTTTCAATTGCAAATGAATATAATAAAAAGTTTATTTGCATTGAACCTTATTGTGATAAACTAACTAAATATTTGAGGAGTTATTTCAAAGTTGAGTCAATAATGACGTGAACCATTCAAATTTATGCCATGAATAGTTGTTGTTGCTATTATACTCCTGTAGGAGTATAATAGCTTTAAGAAGGAGGTGACCCCCATGGTCCGAACACTCTACCACGGTTCTCCCAACATCATTGAGAAGCCCATCTATGGACATGGAAAAACCTATAATGACTACGGCTTAGGCTTTTACTGCACCGACAGCCTGGATATGGCCAAGGAGTGGGGAGCAGGGAAGGACCGGGACGGATATGCCAACAGTTATCAGCTGGACTGTGACGACTTGCGCATCCTCCATCTCAACGACCCGCAGTTCTGCATTCTGCACTGGTTGGCGGTATTGCTTCAAAACCGGGAGTTTGACGTGCCGTCCGGGCTGGCACTGGAGGCCAAAGAGTACATACTCCAACATTTTTTGGTGGAGTATCAGTCCTATGATGCCATCATTGGCTATCGGGCGGATGATAGCTACTTTTCCTTTGCCCAGGACTTCATCAACGGCACTATCTCCTACCGCCAATTGACCAATGCCATGCATCTGGGCAAGCTGGGGGAGCAGTTTGTACTGAAAAGTCCCCGTGCCTTTGAACGCTTGGAGTTTATGGGGGCGGAATTGGCCCAGAGTCAGGAGTGGTATACCAAGAAGATGTTGCGGGATAAGTCCGCCCGCCGGGAGTATTTCAGCGTGGAGCGAAACCGCCGCCAAAAAGGTGATTTGTACATCACGCAGATTATGGACGAGGAGATGATGCCAGGTGATGCACGCCTACGATAAGGTCTATCTGGACAAGGCCCGCACCGCCTTAGGGCGTATGCTGGATTTTGCGGTGTACGATCTGGGCTATGAGATCACCCGGTTTTTTGACCTGTTTCTCGGCTCTGGAGTGGCAGCTCGGTTTGAAGAGGGGGATTTCACCCTTTTGGTGGGGATGTCTGGGGTGGAACTGGCCTACCACGTGTTGGAGCAGGCAGGGCTTCCCATTCAGCGCATCCAGCCCCGATACACCATGGACCGCAGCGAGGAATATTGGACGGGCTGGGCCTTGGCCTACTATCAGTGGGAGACCTCCATGAGTTTTGCCGAAATCACCCGGTATGTACCCATTCGGGATATTCAGGCCCTGTATTCCCCCTATCATGAGATGGATATCCGGCAGTTCTGCGACAAAATGAATGAACTGTATCAGGCGGCCAAACCGGAGACCAATCTCAAATTATTCCGGCAGCGAGCGGGCCTGAGCCAGCGGGAATTGGCGGAACAGTCCGGTGTACCTCTGCGTACCATCCAGCAGTATGAGCAGCGACAGAAGAACATCAACAAGGCCCAAGCGGAATATCTGGTACTGTTGTCCCGGGTGCTGTGCTGCGGGATGGAGGATTTAATGGAGAAAATCGTGTGAAAATAGACCCTAATTGTACTCATACGGACATAGAGAAAGAGGAGACAGCCGATTGGCTGTCTCCTCTTAAACTTTGTGTGTTATTTCTCACTCGGGTGACCCTTCGTCACCTGAATGACTTCCATGCCAATATACCGCAGCTGTTCCACTACGGCGGCGGGGGCCAGTTCATCGGTGATGACGGTACCCATTTTCTCCAAGTGCAAGCTGGCATAAGTGCCAATGACGCCCACCTTGGTGTGGTCGGCCAGGATGAAGTAGCGGTCGGAGTGGCTGAGCATGGTCTCATTGATGCCCAACTCCGTGGGGATGCCGCACAGCAGCTCTCCGTTGGGGGAGATGCCCGTGCAGCCGATGAACGCCTTCCGGGCATGTACCATGAGCAGGTTGCGCATGGTGCAGTCCCCGGTGAGAATGGCGTTCTGGCCCCGCACTTCTCCGCCGGACAGGGTGATGCGCAGGTTGGAGGGGTACTTCCGAGCGCACACCAGGCCGTTGTTGGTGAACACCTGGACATTCTTGCCCCCAGGAAGTCCAGCAGCCCCAGGGCGGTGCGGCTGCCGTTGATGAAGATCTGATCGTTTTCTGCCACCAGATTGGCGGCGTACTGGCGGATGAGATCCCGGTACAGCTTCACCTGGTCGGCATCTCCGGCGGGGGAGACGGGCTGCTCCGCCACAGCGCCGCCGTAGAAACGGCTGATCAGGCCCTGGTCCTCCAGGTGCTGTAAATCCCGGCGAATGGTCATGGGGGAGACATCGAAGATTTGGGACAGCTCCTCCACCTTAATTTCTCTGCGCTCCCGCAGCAGGGAGAGAATCCGGGTGTGGCGGTCATTGACCGACTGACGATCGCGTTTCATGATACATCCTCTTTCTCGTGGTTGGCCCCCGGCAACGACAACAGGTATTCCGCCAGGTGATCCAACCTGCGTACCTCCAGCACGCCGTCCACCAGGAGGGGGGTATCTGGTCCGCTGTGGGGGCGGTACCACACCGGGCGCATCCCGGCTTGTTTGGCGCCCTCTACGTCCTTGCTGTGGTTGTCTCCCACAAAGACACAGGCGGAGGCCGGACAGCCTGCCTTCTCCCGGCAGAGCTGGAAGAAGCGGGCGCCGGGCTTTTCCTGGGTGACCTCTTCGCTGGTGACCACAAAGTCCAGCAGGGGCAACAGGTTCAGCCGCTCCAGCTTGGCGTATTGCCAGTCGGCGGTCATGTCCGTGCCCACCCCCAGGCGGAGACCCGCCTGGCGCAACTGCTCCAGACAGTCCCGTGCGCCGGGGCTGGGCACAGCGGCGTCGATGAGGGTGTTCCAGTACAGACGCTCCATGACAGGGGCGTGGAGGATGGGCTTGCCCAGCTCCTCCAACAAGATCTGATACCGGAGCAGACGGTTGTGGATGGCGGCGCAGTCGCCGCCGGTGCGGGCCTGGAGCAGCTGATTGGCCCGCTGATGCAGGGCTTCAAACGTCTCCGGGTCCACCCCCAGCGTGTGCTGGGCGTACTCCGTCAGGGCCTGAAAGGCCACGGCGTGGGCGGCGTCATAGTCGTATAGCGTGTTGTCAATGTCAAAAATGACGGCTTGAATCATAGTATCACCAGGCTATCCGAGAGGCATGCGGCTTACAGGGCATAGAATTGGAACTTCTTTTTGCACCGCTGCGCCGACGGCTGGACACCGCCACCAGAATCATCAGGGAACAGACGATGAGATAGCCAGCCGTGGCAATTTGGAACCCGTGGCGGTACAGCTGAAAGCCAAAGTAGATGGCACCCGCCACACCCAACACCCCGCAGATGATTCGTGCCACCGGGGAGAGGGAACCTTTGAGATGGTATAGCTTCTCGAAATCCGAGAGAATCTCATCGGTATAGACAAAGCAGGCTTGAAACATGGAACTCTGGCTTTGCATAGCGTGCCTCCAATGTGTGAGAGATGGTGAGAGGATGGGGCCGGATGGCCCCATCCTCTCACCCGTTAGCCTTTCAACTGCCGAACGGCGGCGGAGGCGTCCTTGGCGCCGAATACGGCGCTGCCTGCCACCAAGGCGGTGGCACCGGCCTCCGTGCACTGGGGGGCGGTGGTGCCGGGCTTGACGCCGCCGTCCACCGAGAGAATGGGGGAGACCCCTCGACGGGCGCACTCGGCCCGTAGGGCCCGGAGCTTATCCAGGGCTCTGGGGTCAAAGGGCTGTCCGCCGTGACCGGGCACGACTCCCATCACCAGCACTAACTCCAACTGGTCCAGGTAGGGGAACACCGCCTCCACGGGAGTGTCAGGGTTGAGGGCCATGCCCCGTTTGCAGCCACAGCCGTGGATGGCGGCCAGGGTGGCGGACAGGTTGTCGGTGGTCTCCACGTGGACGGTGATGTAGTCCGCCCCCGCCTCTGCAAAGCGGTGGACAAAGCGCAGAGGATGGGAGATCATCAGGTGCACATCCATTACGGCCTGGGGCAGGGCGTGGTGCAGGGTCTCCAAAACGGGCAGGCCGAAGCTGAGGTTGTCCACAAAGTGGCCGTCCATGACGTCAAAGTGGATCATATCTGCCCCGGCGTTCAGCACCCGGGCGCAGTCCTCTCCCAGGCAGGTGAAGTCTGCGGAGAGCACCGAGGGACAAACAAGTACCATGGGCCGCCTCCTTGAAATTAGCCCTGGGAAACCAGGGACTTGGTCACCTCGACAATATGGTCGGCGCACAGACCGAACTGCTGCAGCAGAGCGGCGGCGGGGCCGGAGTGGCCGAACTCGTCGTTGACGCCGATGCGGCGCACGGGGGTGGGGCACTGCTCGGCCAGCAGGCCGCACACGGCCTCGCCCAGACCGCCGATGATGGAGTGCTCCTCCACGGTGACGATCTTGCCGCAGTCCTTTGCGGCCTTCAGCACCAGCTCCTCGTCCAGGGGCTTGATGGTGGCCATGTTGATGACCCGGGCGGAAATGCCGGCCTCACTCAGAGCCTTGCCAGCCTCGATGGCCTCGGGCACCATGATGCCGGTGGCGATGATGGCCACGTCGGTGCCGTCCTGAATCACCTCGCCCTTGCCGATCTGGAAGTCATAGTCCTCGTCGTGGAACACGGGGGTGGCAGCACGGCCAAAGCGCATGTACACGGGGCCCTCCATCTCGTAGGCAGCCTTCACCATCTTGCGGGCCTCCACGTCGTCGGAGGGGCACATGACGGTCATGCCGGGGATGGTGCGCATGAGGGCGAAGTCCTCACAGCACTGGTGGGAAGCGCCGTCCTCGCCCACGGAGATACCGCCGTGGGTGGCGCCGATCTTCACGTTCAGGTGGGGATAGCCCACGGTGTTGCGCACCTGCTCGTAGGCCCGCCCGGCGGCGAACATGGCGAAGGTGGCGGCAAAGGGCACAAAGCCCATGGTGGACAGACCGGCGGCCACGTTGACCATGTTGGCCTCGGCGATGCCGCAGTCAAAGTGGCGCTCGGGGAACGCCTTCTTGAAGATAGCGGTCTTGGTGGCTCCGGCCAGGTCGGCGTCCAGCACCACCAGGTTGGCGTGGGTCTCGCCCAGCTCCTTCAGAGCGTTGCCGTAGCTGTCACGGGTTGCAACTTTCTTTACGTCTGCCATGATTACACCTCCAGGGCAGCCCGAGCGGCTGCCAGTTCTGCCATACCCTGTGCGTACTCCTCGTCGTTGGGAGCCTTGCCGTGCCAGCCGGCCTGATCCTCCATGTAGGACACACCCTTACCCTTGGTGGTCTTCATGAGGATGGCGGTGGGCTTTCCGGTGCCGTGGTTGGCGTGGAACTTGGCAAAGGCGTCCTCCAGCTCCTGGAAGTCGTGGCCGTTCACCTTCACCACGTCGCAGCCAAAGGCGGCGAACTTGGCGTCCACGGGCTCGGTGTTCATCACGTCGCAGGTGCGGCCGTCAATCTGCAGGCCGTTGATGTCCACGATGATGCACAGGTTGTCCAGCTTGTAGTGGGCGGCGAACATGGTGGCCTCCCAGATCTGGCCCTCGGCCAGCTCGCCGTCGCCCAGCAGGGAGTAGACGTTGATGTCCTTGCCCAGGAACTTGGCGCCCTTGGCCATGCCGGCGGCGGCGGACAGGCCCTGGCCCAGGGACCCGGTGGACATGTCCACGCCGGGAGTCAGGTTCATATTGGGGTGGCCCTGGAGGTGGCTGCCAATCTGGCGCAGGGTGAGCAGGTCCGACACGGGGAAGTAGCCCCGGTTGGCCAGCGCGGCGTAGAGGCCGGGGGCGGTGTGGCCCTTGGAGAGGACAAAGCGGTCCCGATCCTCCCAACGGGGGTTGGCGGGGTCGATGCGCATCTCTTTAAAATAGAGATAGGTGAACAGGTCGGCGGCGGACAGGGAGCCGCCGGGATGTCCAGCCTTGGCGGCGTGGGTGCCGGTGAGCACGCCCTCCCGCACGGAGACGGCGGTGAGCTTTAGGGATTTTTCTTCCGCAGAAGTCATGCAAACTTCCTCCTTCTTGGTGTTGGCTGGTGGTCAGCCTTAGTGTTTGCCCTGGCCGTAGTAGGCGTTGGGGCCGTGTTTGCGCATGTAGTGCTTGTCCTGAATGCGCTGGGGAGCCGGGGCAGCGCTGGGGTCCACCTGACGGGTGAACATGGCCATCTTGGCCACCTCTTCCAGCACCACGGCGTGATAGACGGCCTGAGCGGCGTCCTTGCCCCAAGTGAAGGGGCCGTGGCTGTGGCAGATCACGGCGGGGACGGCCACCGGGTCAATGCCCCGGGCCTGGAACTCCTCCACAATGAGCTTGCCAGTGTTCATCTCGTAGTCCTCGTCCAGCTCCTCCTGGGTCAGGTGACGGGCACAGGGGATGGGGCCGTAGAAGTAGTCGGCGTGGGTGGTGCCGTAGCAGGGGATGTCCCGGCCGGCCTGGGCCCAGCCTACGGCGTAGGGGCTGTGGGTGTGGACGATGCCGCCCAGCTGGGGGAAGGCGTTGTACAGCACCAGGTGGGTCTTGGTGTCGGAAGAGGGGTTCATATCACCCTCCACCTTGTTGCCTTGCAGGTCCATGACCACCAGGTCCTCCGGCTTGAGCTCGTCGTACTCCACACCGGAGGGTTTGATGACAAACAGACCCTTTTCCCGGTCGATGCCGCTGACGTTGCCCCAGGTGTAGGTCACAAGACCCCGACGAGGCAGTTCCATATTGGCCTCATATACCTTTTGCTTGAGTTCTTCCAGCATAGATAAACCCTCCATTTATGATTAAATATTCACTTTTTTCGCCTGTTCACCGCCAAAATGGGACATTTTGCACACCAAATCACCTGACAAGAGGTGGGTGGGCATCCCACGGCCTGTGAGACAGCGGATGTAGCACCACTAATTCTACCACAAATCTCACCGATGAACCAGATATTTCTCAATAATTTCAGCAATCCCGTCATGATTGTTGTCCCGGCAGGTGACGGCGTCGGCGGCCGCTTTGGCCTCGTCGGTGCCGTTGCACATGGCCACCCCGATTCCAGCGGCCCGGAGCATGGACAGGTCGTTGGCGGCGTCCCCCGCCGCCACGGTGTTTTCGATAGGAATGCCCAGCCGCTGGGCCAGCTGCACCAGGGCGTTTCCCTTGCTTAAACCCCGGGGGATGATCTCCAAATAAGCCTGGCAGGAGAAGAACGCGTCCAGCTGCTGGGGGTATTCCTCCAGCACCCACTGGCGGAACGTCTCCAGCGGGGCTATTGTTATGGCTAACCTGGATAATAAGAAACTGCTGGCTTGCTGCGCCAACGGCGCTGGCTCCTCTCTGATGATGGAGAAGGCCATCGACAAGGTCATGAAGAAGTTCAACGTCAAGCCCGCCGAGCTGCGCCACTGTCCCGTGTCCGAGGGCAAGTCCGCCGCCCGCAACTACGATGTGCTGTTCTGCGCCCGCACTTTCGAGAAGAACTTTGAGGACGCCAAGAAGGCTGGCACCGTGGTCATCCCTCTGCGCAACGTCATGTCTGCCCCCGAGATCGAGCAGGCCCTGAAGGACGCCGGTCTGCTGTAAGAGGCCGGACGGAGATCGAAAAAGGAGGAAACACGGTTATGATTCAGTTTAGCTATACCATTCGTGACGAGCTGGGCATCCACGCCCGCCCCGCCGGACAGCTGGCCAAGGTGGCCAAGAGCTTTGAGCCCACCGTCATCTCCATCACCAAGGAGGGCAAGACGGTGAAGGCCTCTCAGCTGATGAAGCTGATGGGCCTGGCCATCAAGAAGGGCCACGAGATCACCATCACGGTGGAAGGGGAGCGGGAGGAAGAGGCTGCCGCTGCCATGAAGAAGTTCCTGGAAGAGAACCTGTAACTACAAGAAAAAGCACCTGTTTGGATGGCATCCAGACAGGTGCTTTTTTGTTACTTTTCCATGGAGAACTGGTAGGCCTCCTCCACCCACCCCATCACCGTCTCGTCCAGGTCGTCCAGGCGGGTGAGGAGTACGTGGTGGGTCCAGCGGTTGGGGTAGGGCTCCACCGCCAGGGCAATGCGGGGGTGCTCCTTGTGGTAGGACAGGCCAAAGGAGAGCAGCAGATACTCCTCCGGCCACCCCTTGACCTTGCGCCAGGGCAGGGACACGGTGGCAAACACGTAACGGTTGCGCAGAGAAATCTGAGTTTTTCCCACCTTGGCGGTGACGTTGGGGTGGAGCTGGTCCAGCTGGTCCCGCAGCGCCGTGTAGAGGGGGAGCATCTGGGGCATGGAAGTGAAAAACAGCAGTTCGTCGTTGGACATCTCGAACACCTCCGGATATGGCCTCTGGGGGTTGGGGCCTGTATTTGTGATAAAATATAGTATAGCGGAGCGGAGATAAATTTTCCACCGGTTGCAGGGACATTTTTCGGCAGTTTGCAGACAATTTTCAGGGACACCGTGGGAAAGAAATATCTTTGTTGTGTGAAACCGACAAAGCAGCCAGGGGAGAATCTAGAAAAGCAGGAGGAAATCACGAATTCCTGTGAAAAGGTCATTGCCAACTGGGCAGAACAATGATAAAATAATTTTTACCGAAATAGAAAGGGGGCGGAGCCCATGGCAACGCTGAAAGAAATTGCACAGCGCACCGGCTACTCGCCCGCCACCATCTCCCGGATTTTGTCCGGTGATCCACAGCTTTCCGTCACCCCCGAGGCACGCCGGAAGGTATTGGAGGAGGCGGGGCGGCTGAACTACACCCAGACCAAGAGCAGACGGGGACGCACCCCCAAGGGCGTGCTGCGGGTTGGCATCGCAGAGATGCTCTCCCCGGTGCAGCAGTTGGACGACCCTTATTACCTGTATTTGAGCGGATTTGTGCGCCAGCGCTGCCTGGACAAGCGATATACGGCAGTGGCCCTGGAAAACCGGGGCAGTGAGTTTGTGGTACCCACAGGAGGGGAGAAGCTGGACGGCATCGTGGCCATCGGCCTGTTTGAGCCCGACCAGATCCGGTCCCTGGCGGGGCTGTGCCCCAACCTGGTATTTGTGGACTCCTCTCCCCGGGAGAGCCAGCACGACTCGGTGGTTCTCAACTACTCCCTGGGCATTTCCCTGGCCTTGGAGCACCTGGAGAAGCTGGGACACCGGAAAATTGGCTTCATCGGCCCCGAGTGGAAGTACGACGACCTGCGCCAGCGGGCCCTGGAGACCCGGCGCAAGCTGTTTGTGGAACAGATGGAGCACCGGGGTGCTCTGCGCACCGAGTGGCTGCTGGACTGTCCCATGCAGACCGACGAGGCCGCCATGGCGGTGGAACAGTTCCTGGCCCGGGGTGGAGATCGCCCCACTGCCTTCATCGCCGCCAACGAAGAGGTGGCCATCGGTGCCGTGCGGGCCATGCGGGAGCTGAATATCTCGGTGCCGGAACAGATTTCGGTGGTGTCCTTTAACAACACCCCCCGGTCTGCCCTGTTGGACCCGCCCCTGACGTCCATCTCCGCCCATGTGGAGCAGATGGCCGCCACCGCGTTGGACCTGCTGCGCACCCGGGTACCCCTGCCCGGCCGGGAGGCGGAGCGCACCCTGCCCTTGAAAGTGGTGGTGCCCCCCACGATGATTGAGCGAAAGAGCACAACGACTCCCCGGGATTTTGTGCAAGACTCCAAAGAATAATTTGATCAGAAGAAATGGTTGAATTTTTAGTAAAATAAAAGTATACTTTTATTAACAACAAGAAATGGAGAGGTGAGAGGACATGCACGATTGCAACAAGCTCCTGGAGGAGCTGAAGGCGGGCCAGCTGGACGAGTCTCTGGCCCGTGTGTACGACCTGCACGACGGCGGCAAGGCCTTGGAGCAGGGACGTGAGCGCAGCATTCATGTCACAGAAGAATTCATCAAGCTGTTTGGAAACCAGGCAGACGCAGGGCTGTACACCGGCCCCGGCCGCACCGAGATCTGCGGCAACCACACCGACCACCAGCGGGGCCGGGTTCTGGCCGCTGCTGTGGACCTGGACTTTTTGGTGTGCGCTGCCCCCAACGGCACCAATACCATCCGGTTTATGTCTGAGGGCTGGCACATGGTGGAGGTGAACCTGGACAACCTGGAGCCTGTGGAAGAGGAGAAGGAGGGCACTGCCGCTCTGGTGCGTGGCGTGGCCGCTGGCATTGCTCAGCGGGGTTACACTCCTGTGGGCTTCGACGCCTACGCCACCAGCAAGGTGCTGCCCGGCTCCGGCCTGTCCTCCTCCGCCGCCTGTGAGGTGACCATCGGGGTCATCCTCAACCACCTGGTGTGCGGGGATGCTCTGGACGCCGTCACCATCGCCCAGATCGGCCAGTATGCCGAGAACGTGTTCTTCGGCAAGCCCTGCGGCCTGATGGACCAGACCGCCTCCTCGGTGGGCGGCGCTGTGGCCATCGACTTTGCCGACACCGCCAACCCCGTGGTGCGTCCCATCCAGGTGGATCTGGCGGGCTACGGCCACGCCCTGTGCATCATCGACTCCGGTGCTGACCACGCCGACCTCACCGCGGAGTACGCCGCCATTCCCCAGGAGATGAAGGCGGTGGCCGCCTACTTTGGCTGCGAGGTGCTGCGGGAGGTGGACGAGAGCCGCATCTGGGCGGATATGCCCGGCCTGCGTAAGGCTGTGGGCGACCGGGCGGTGCTCCGTGCCCTGCACTTCTTCGCCGACGACCAGCGGGTGGCCCTGGAGGCCGATGCTCTGGAGCGCGGCGACTTTGACGCCTTCCTGAAGGTGGTGCAGCAGTCCGGGGAGTCCTCCTGGATGTACCTGCAAAACATTGCCCCCACCGGCGCTGTGGCCGAGCAGGCCATGGCAGTGGCTCTGGCCACGGCTGGCCACGCCCTCAAGGGCCGGGGCGCTTACCGGGTCCACGGCGGCGGCTTTGCCGGCACCATCCAGGCTTTCGTGCCTCTGGATATGCTGGACGAGTTCAAGACCACCGTGGAGTCCGTGCTGGGAACTGGCAGCTGCCATGTGCTCACCGTCCGTGCTGTGGGCGGCGCCGTGGTGTGCTGATGAAAATCAACTGAATCGAAAGGGAGCGAACTGTAATGGCTATTTTGGTTTTGGGTGGAGCCGGATACATCGGTTCTCACACCGTTTATGAGCTCATCGACGCAGGACGTGACGTGGTGGTGGCAGACAACCTGCTCACCGGCTTCAAGGAGGCCGTGCACCCCAAGGCCCGGTTCTATCAGCTGGACATCCGGGACCGGGGTGCTCTGGACACCCTGTTCCAGGCCGAGAACATCGAGGGCGTCATCCACTTTGCCGCCTCCTCCCAGGTGGGCGAGTCCATGTCCAACCCCCTGAAGTACTATGACAACAACCTCTACGGCACCATGGTGCTCCTCCAGTCCATGGTGGCCCACGGGGTGGATAAGATCGTGTTCTCCTCCACCGCCGCCACCTACGGCGAGCCCGAGTCTGTGCCCATTCTGGAGACCGACCGCACCCAGCCCACCAATTGCTACGGCGAGACCAAGCTGTCCATGGAGCACATGATGAGCTGGGTGTCCAAGGCCCACGGCCTGCGCTATGTGGCTCTGCGCTACTTCAACGCCTGCGGCGCCCACGCCTCCGGCAAGATCGGCGAGGCCCACAACCCCGAGACCCACCTCATCCCCCTGATTCTCCAGGTGCCCAACGGCCAGCGGGAGAAGATCTCTATCTTCGGCGACGACTATCCCACCCCCGATGGCACCTGCATCCGGGACTACATCCACGTCACCGACCTGGCCCAGGCCCACATCCTGGCTCTGGACTACCTGATGCGCGGCGGAGACAACAACGTCTTCAACCTGGGCAACGGCGTGGGCTTCTCCGTCAATGAGGTCATCGAGGTGGCCCGGGCCGTCACCGGACACCCCATCCCCGCCCAGGTCTCTCCCCGCCGGGCTGGCGACCCCGCCCAGCTCATCGCCTCCTCCGAGAAGGCCAAGAGCGTGCTGGGCTGGAAGCCCCAGTATGACGACCTGAACACCATCGTCTCCTCCGCCTGGAACTGGCACAAGGCCCATCCCCACGGCTACGAGAAGTAAGGAGGATGAGTGAGATGAACGAGGCCATTTCCAAGCTGATTACTTACGCGGTCCGCACCGGGCTCATTGAGCCCTGCGAGACCACCTGGGCCACCAATGCGGTGCTGGAGGTGCTGAAGCTGGACAGCTACACCGACCCCGGACAGGAGTGGGGCGACATCGACCTGGCCGCCGTGCTGGATGAGCTGCTGGACGATGCCTACGCCCGTGGCGTCCTCACCGAGAACTCCGTGGTATACCGGGACCTCTTTGACACCGCCATCATGGGTGCTCTCACTCCCCGGCCAAGCCAGGTGCGGGCCAAGTTCCAGGCCCTGTACAACGAGGACCCGGAGAAGGCCACCGACTGGTACTACACCTTCTCCCAGGACACCAACTACATCCGCCGGGACCGCATTGCCAAGGACGTGCGGTGGAAGGCGGACACCGAGTACGGGGAGATGGACATCACCATCAACCTCTCCAAGCCGGAGAAGGACCCCAAGGCCATTGCTGCCGCCCGCAATCTCCCCGCCTCCAACTATCCCCGCTGCCAGCTGTGCGCGGAGAATGAGGGCTATGCCGGACGGGTGAACCACCCCGCCCGGCAGAACCACCGCATTGTGCCCATCACCATCAACAACTCCCCCTGGTTTTTGCAGTACTCCCCCTATGTGTACTACAACGAGCACTGCATCTGCTTCAACCAGGAGCACACCCCCATGAAGATCGACCGGGCCTGCTTCGGTAAGCTGCTGGACTTTGTGCGCCAGTACCCCCACTACTTCGTGGGCTCCAACGCCGACCTGCCCATCGTGGGCGGCTCCATCCTGGCCCACGACCACTTCCAGGGCGGCCGCTACACCTTCGCCATGGCCACCGCTCCTGTGGAGACTCCTGTCACCTTTGCTGGGTACGAGGACGTCACCGCTGGCATCGTCAAGTGGCCCATGTCCGTCATCCGTATTTCCAGTGAGAACCCGGAGCGGCTGGTGGACCTGGCCGACAAGATTCTGCTCAGCTGGAGAGGGTACACCGACGAAGACGCTTTCATCTATGCCGAGACCGATGGGGAGCCCCACAACACCATCACCCCCATCGCCCGCATGCGGGACGGCAAGTATGAGCTGGACCTGGTGCTGCGCAACAACATCACCACCGAGGAGTACCCCCTGGGTGTGTATCACCCCCACCAGGAGCTCCACCACATCAAGAAGGAGAACATCGGCCTCATCGAGGTCATGGGTTTGGCCGTGCTGCCTGCCCGCCTGAAGGAGGAGTTGGCCCAGGTGGCCGACTGCCTGGCCAACGGCGGCGACCTGCGTGCTCAGGAGACCACCGCCAAGCACGCCGACTGGGCGGAAGGCTTTAAGACCAAGTACGAGTCCATCACCAAGGACAACGCCTGGGACATCGTCCAGTACGAGACCGGCCTGGTGTTTGCCAAGGTGCTGGAGCACGCCGGTGTGTATAAGCGCACCGCTGAGGGCAAGGAGCAGTTCCTCAAGTTCATCGCACAGGTGTAAGACAACAAAACATGATCCCGAAGCTGCGGTTGTGGCTTCGGGATCTTTTGCTGTCTGGGGAGCCTGACTTTCCACCACGTCTCTTGTGCACACTTGCCAGCCTGGCAAGTACGCTCCGCTGGGCCCGATTTTTGAGCGGACAAAAATCGGGGAAAAACCCACTTAGGGCGTTCCCCCCTAAGAACCTCCCTTGGGTCAGAAGACCTATGGCTCTGGATAAACGCCAACCGGCCCAGGGATAAGCTGATACTCCTGTGCCGCTGCATCCGCTGCCGCTCGACTTCCCAGGTTGGATAACACCTGCCTCAGAAGCACAGGGCCGGTGTTGGGTGTAAGATGACAGTTCCTGCCATGCACCGACGCTTTCGCCAAAGAAAAACTGCACTGCTACTTCGTAGGCATCAGCGGCAGCGGCGCAAGGAGCACAGGCTGTCCCAATACCTCAGCGGCGGTATGGGTTGCTCCGGCACCTGTCCCAAGTCCCCCAGGGGGTTCCCAGGGGGAAAGCCTGGGCGATTCTTTCCCCGATTTCTCATCGCTGAGAAATCGGGCCCAGCGGAGCGTATACCACCAGGTTGGCAAGCCTAGGATATGGAAATGGTAGAAGAACAAACTCCCATCCCGGGTTTGCCCTCACCTCAACAGAAGGGCAAACCCATACCCCAGCCCCATGCAGGCGGGAAAGGTGAGTACCCACACCAGCAGTAGCTGGGCCACCACCCCCGCCTTGGGATGGGGGGAGGCCCCACAGATGGCGGCCACCTTGGCGTGGCTGGTGGACACAGGCAGGCCCAATGCCGAGCACACCCCCAGCACCACCCCGGTGCCCAGATCGGCGGCCAGCCCCTGGGTGGGGGTGAGGTGGGCCAGCTCGTGGCCGATTTTTTCCACAATCCGCCGTCCCCCCAGCCCGGTGCCCAGGGCCATGGTGGCGGCGGTGAGCAGCAGCAGGGTGAGGGGTGGCCGGGCGGCGCTCACTCCCTGGGCCATGAGGAGCAGAGCCAGAAACTTCTGCCCATCCTGGGCTCCGTGGAGAAAGGCGGTGAGGGCGGCAGCCCACCGCTGTCCTTGAATCGGGTTGTGGGGGATGCGGCCCAGCCCGCGGCACACCGCCCGGCCTGCCACCACCCCGGCGGGGAGGGAGAGCACCAGTCCCATCCCCACCGCCACCCAAGCGGAGGGCTGAATGTCCGCCCCCAGGGCCAGAGCCGCCCCGGACAGCCCTGCCAGCAGCGCATGGCTCTCGCTGGTGGGCAGGCCGAACCGCCACGCGGCCACACCCCACAAAATCACCGCCAACAACGCCCCACACAGCCCCGCCTGGGTGGCCTGGGGGGAGGAAAAGCGCACCAGATGTTCCATGGTGGCGGCCACGGCAGGAAAACACAGACAGGCCAGGGCCACCCCGGCAAAGTTGCATACCGCCGCCAGAGCCACGGCGGGCCGGAAGGATAGGGCCCCGGAGCCCACGGCGGTGGCAATGGCGTTGGGGGCATCGGTCCAGCCGTTGACCAGAATGACGCACAGCACCAGAACGGGTAACAAAGCGGCGTGGATGGGCATGAGACATTCCTCCTTGCCATACCCTATGGAGGGGACAAGAGGGGTATGAAAAAAGTTTTCAAAAAATTTTGATAAAAAGAAGGATTCCCGCCAGATATGGAGTATATAGTGATAGGAAATATCGGATAGGAGGGGTGCAAATGGAAATTCGTACCTATGCCGAGGAGTTGGAGCGGCAGATTCTCTCGCCCCGGGCCTGCTTGGCTGCCCAGTCCAAAGGGCGGGCGGTGGACATCCCTCCCTGTCCCATGCGCACCTGTTTTCAGCGGGATGTGGACCGGGTGGTGCATTCCAAGGCCTTTCGGCGGCTGATGCACAAGACCCAGGTATTCCTCCAGCCGGAGGGGGACCACTACCGCACCCGCATGACCCACACCCTGGAGGTGTCGGGAATTGCCCGGAGCATGGCCCGGGCGTTGGGTCTGAACCAGGACCTCACCGAGGCCGCCGCCCTGGCCCACGATTTGGGCCACACCCCCTTCGGCCACGCCGGAGAGCGGGCGCTGAGCCGGATGGTGGAGGGGGGCTTCCGCCACTATGAGCAGTCCCTGCGGGTGGTGGACCGCCTGGAGCGGGACGGCGCCGGGCTGAACCTGTGCTATGAGGTGCGGGACGGCATCCTCCGCCACACCACCGGACCCATGGCGGAGACCCTGGAGGGGCAGCTGGTGCGCTACGCCGACAAGATCGCCTACATCAACCACGACATTGACGACGCCATGCGGGGCGGCATCATCTACCCCACCGACATCCCCGTGCACATCTCCCAGGTGCTGGGCTTCACCCACGGGGAGCGCATTGAGCGGCTGGTGCTGGACATTGTGGCCAATAGCCAGGAGGGAATGGAGATTCACCAGTCCCCAGAGGTGGCCCAGGCCATGGCAGAGCTGAAAAACTTCATGTTTGAGGCGGTGTACTTCAACCCCAAGGCAAAAGGGGAGGAGTCCAAGGCGGAGGACATGATCTGCCACATGTTTGAATACTACTGCAAGCACAACGATAAGCTCCCCTGTGAGTACCAGGACATTCTGGTGCGGGAGGGCGTGGAGCGGGCGGTCACCGACTACATCGCTGGCATGAGCGACGCCTACGCCGTGGAGAAATTCGAAGAGCTTTTTATCCCCATGCGTTGGATGATTAAATAACAGGGCAACACCGAACAATATCGTCTGCGCGCCTTTGCGGAAATTTTGCACCCATATTTCGTTGTGATTTTTTGCAATACACCAAGTATTGCTGCAAAACCACGCCTCATCTGGATGTAAAATTTACTCGCAAATCCGTCTTGCCGAATTGTGCGGTGTTACCCAGGTGAATTATGGCTACAATTGGGGGTGAAACCATGGCCATACCGGATCAATTTTTGGACGAGCTGAGCAGTCGGCTCAACATTGTGGACGTGGTGTCCGCCTACGTCCCCCTCACCCGGAAGGGTGGCAACTACTGGGGCCTGTGTCCCTTCCACCGGGAAAAGACCCCCTCCTTCTCCGTCAACGAGAGCAAGCAGATTTTCCACTGCTTCGGCTGCGGCAAGGGGGGCGGTGCGGTGCGCTTTGTCATGGAGATGGAGAATCTCCCCTTCCCCGAGGCAGTGCGCAAGCTGGCCGCCCAGGCTGGCATGGAGGTGCCCGAGGACAACAGCAATGGGGCGTGGCGGGAAAAACGCCAGCGCATCCTGGAGCTGAATAAAGAGGCCGCCCGGTTCTACCGCTCTATGCTCTCCCAGCCCGAAGGGGCCCAGGTGGCGGAGTATATCGCCAAAAAGCGGCGCATCAGCCCCAAATTTTCCGCTCGGTTCGGCCTGGGGGCCGCCCCCAATGCCTGGGACCGTCTCATTTTGGCCATGCGGGAGAAGGGATACGACAAGGCCGACCTCATCGAGGCGGGCCTGGCGGTGGCGGGGAAAAACGGCGGCATCTATGACAAGTACCGAAACCGCCTCATGCTCCCGGTCATCGACGTGCGGGGCAATGTCATTGGCTTTACCAGCCGGGTGATGGACGACTCCACCCCCAAGTATTTGAACACCCCGGAGACCGCCATCTTCAAAAAGCGGTCCATTCTATATGGCCTCAACTACGCCAAAAACACCAAACGGCCCAACATGATTCTGGTGGAGGGCAACATCGACGTGATTACACTACACCAGGCGGGCTTTGACAACACCATCGCCACCATGGGCACGGCTTTGACGGAAGAGCACATCCGCATTCTGGAAAAGTACACCCAGGAGCTGGTGCTGTGCTACGACAACGACAACGCGGGTGTGGATGCCACCCAGCGGGCCATCGCCCTGCTGAAAGGCTCCCAACTGCAAGTGAAGGTGCTCCAGCTGCCCCGTCGGCGGGACGACAGCGGCCAGCTGGTAAAGCAGGACGCCGACGACTTCATCAAGCATCAGGGGCCCGAAGTGTTTGAAGGGCTGCTCCAGGGCTGCGCCAATTCGGTGGAGTACCGCCTGGAGGAGGTGCGCCAGGGCTTCGATTTGAGCCAGGACGACCAGAAGGCCCAGTACTTACAGGCGGCGGCAGGTCTGGTGGCGGGCCTCAACAGCCCGGTGGAGCGGGAGATCTACGGAAACCGAGCCGCAGACGCCGCAGGTATCAGCCGGGAGGCCATGGCCCAGGAGGTGGAACAGCAGCGCCGCCAAAAAGGGCGACAGGCCCGGCGTCAGGAGGAGCGGCGCAGCCTCACCCCTACCCAGACCATCCAGCCCAAGCAGCGGGAACTGCGGTACACCAATGTGACCTCCGCTCTGGCCGAGGAGGGCGTGCTGCGGGTGGTGCTGCTGGACCCCAGTTATTTCCGGCAGCTGGAGGACTTACCTGCGTCCGATTTCTCGGCCCCTCTGCTGGGGCGGGCCTATGGCCAGTTGCGGCAGCGGTGGCAGGCGGGCAAGCCGGTGAGCTTGGCGGCCCTGGACGGGGTGTTTACCCCGGAGGAGATGGACCACCTGTCCGCCGTGGTGCAGCAGCCCCAGCCCATGCACACGGCTCAGGCGGCCTTAGACGATTATAAGCAGACCATCCTTGCGCAACACCGCAGGGCAGACATACACAGCGGCCAGGACTTGGCCCAACTCAGAGACCTACTCAAACAGAAAAAAAGCTACGGAGGATGAAAACCATGAGTGAAAAGAAGAAAAACGGCAAGAAGCCCGAGGTGGCTTCCGGCATTAGCATGGTCAGCAAGGAGAAGTTCGAGAGCGCCAAGGCGGAACTGGTGAAGCTGGTGGACGGCATCCAGGGCGGTGAGCGTCTGGTGGAGCTGGTGGACGCTGGCTACAAGAAGGGCAAGCTGTCCTCCGGTGAGATGATGGAAGTGCTGGAGTCCATGAACCTGGAGAGCGAGCAGATGGACAAGATGTACGACATCATGGAGAACCTGGGGGTGGACGCCGCCGGGGAAGAGGACCTGATGCCCATCCTCAGTGAGGAGGACCTGCTGCCTCCCGCCGAGGAGATGGAGGACTTCAACGAGGAGGAGCTGGTGGACCCCAACACCCTGGTGGACTCCTTCGCCATCGACGACCCCGTGCGCATGTACCTCAAGGAGATCGGTAAGGTGGACCTGCTCTCTCCCGACCAGGAGATCGAGCTGGCCCAGGCTATGGCCGCTGGCAACCTGGCCAAGGAGCAGAAGGCCGAGCTGGAGAAGACCGGGGAGGAGCTGCCCGCCGAGGTGCTCCAGGAGCTGAACAAGAGCATCAAGGCCGGGGAGCGGGCCAAGCAGAAGCTGGCCGAGGCCAACCTGCGTCTGGTGGTGTCCATCGCCAAGCGGTATGTGGGCCGTGGTATGCTGTTCCTGGATCTGATTCAGGAGGGCAACCTGGGCCTGATCAAGGCCGTGGAGAAGTTCGACTACACCAAGGGCTACAAGTTCTCCACCTACGCCACCTGGTGGATTCGTCAGGCCATCACCCGTGCCATCGCCGACCAGGCCCGTACCATCCGCATCCCCGTGCACATGGTGGAGACCATCAACAAGGTCATCCGGGTCAACCGTCAGCTGCTCCAGGAGCTGGGCCACGACCCCACCCCCGAGGAGACCGCCGCTGAGATGAACATGCCCGTGGAGAAGGTGCGGGAGATCTTGAAGATCGCCCAGGAGCCCGTCTCCCTGGAGACCCCCATCGGCGAGGAGGAGGACAGCCATCTGGGCGACTTCATCCCCGACGAGGACGCCTCCGAGCCCTCCGAGGCCGCCTCTTTCACCCTGCTGAAGGAGCAGCTGGTGGACGTGCTATCCACCCTCACCCCCCGAGAGGAGAAGGTGCTGAAGCTGCGCTTCGGCATTGAGGACGGCCGCACCCGCACCCTGGAGGAAGTGGGCAAGGAGTTCAACGTCACCCGGGAACGTATCCGTCAGATTGAGGCCAAGGCCCTGCGCAAGCTGCGCCACCCCAGCCGCTCCAAGAAGCTGAAGGACTTTTTGAGCTAATAGAAGCACAACCCCCCGCTGTGTCTGTCTCTAATTTGGGCAGATGCAGCGGGGTTTTCACTTCTTTGGAAAGGAAGACATAGGCTTGCCAGCCTGGCGGGGACGCTCCCCGCTGGGGGTTCCTTTTGCCCGGTCAAAAGGAACCAAAACCCGCTTAGGGCGTTCCCCCCTAAGGACCTCCCTGGGGTACGAGGTTGGAACTGCGTCAAGTCTCAATTCGGCCCGTGACCCTTGCTGTGGCTCCTGTCACTGCCACCACACCAGGCCAACTTGGGCAACTGGCCCTATGGCTGGGAGGTTTCCATGCCCGGGCCTACCTTGGAGAAGCGGCGTTGCCGCCGCCGGGAGCCAGGCATCCGAGCGCTGGGAACAGCGGCGCACCAGGGTAAGGCCCTGGGGGTAGAAGAACATGCTAACATAGAAGTAAGTGCCGCCCATAGGACTGGTAAGCCATCTATGTGACCCCACCGGGCCAAGGGCCGAAAAGAGAAGGTTGCACCCTCCACCCAGTGCCGCGGGGTGGATTCCACAAGGCGGGGGAAGGCCCGCCTTTGGCGGTCTTTGGTGACTTTCTGGCGGCAGAAAGTTACCCCAGCGGAGCGTCCCTGCCAGGGGCGCAGGTTTGCGCCTAGGACATGGGAGAACATCAATGTTTACTTGTAAAAAGCCAAAATAGGCAAAAAGGCAGGCGGTGAACATCACCGCCTGTCTTTCTATCTTATTCGTCGTAATCCCAGTCCTCGTTTTCCTCCTCCAACTCGGGGTGGAAGGAGCGGAACTTGGAAAGCATGTACTCCACCGCTTCATCGTCTATGAGGTTGTAGAAGAAGCGGACGGGAGGCTCGCCCGGCAGCTGATAATAAAAGTACAGGGCGTTGGTTCCATCGCCATAGGCAGTCCAGGTTTTTTCCAGCTCACTGTAGCGGTAATAACGCCCGTTTCCCGGTTTGGTCTGATGATAAAAGCCGTTTTCACCCACCAGGAACTTCACAATGAATCGGCGATACAGCCCCATCAACGTCATCACCAGCATGAACAGAGCAAACAGGCCGATCAAGAATACCGCCGGATTGTTGGCCAAAGCCAGCGCAATGGCGATACCGCCAGATATGACCAAGCCAATCAGGGGGAATACCACAGCCAAGCTGTCTTTCCCAATTTGATAGACCCACTTATCCTCTTGCATTTCCTTCACTCCTTGAAAAAACGAATCTTATCGGGCGGTTCGGTTGGAATCCCGACGCACCTTCACCGGAGCGGTGGCGGGCTTTTTTAAGCTCCAGGCCACCACACCCACACACCCCAGGCCCAAGGCCGTGGAGAGGGCCCCCAGCAGCGTTTTGCTCATGGGGACGGTTTCTCCGGTGCCCCCGCCTATGGAGTCCCGGGAGAACTGGGGAGAAGCCGGGTTATAGTACACCGAGATGGTGTCGCCCAGCCGCATAGAGGTGTCCGAAGTGGTGGAGTTCTGATAGGACGCACCGTTGACGGTGTAGGAGTAGACGATATTGTAGGAATCGTCCTGGGTGGAGACGTTTACCACCGTGGCGGTGGTCTGGGTCCAGCTGTTGTTCTGAGGGTTCAGACGCAGCATGGCCACGATGTGGGGGGAGAGCAGGTACAACCCGATGCCCAGCAGCACAATCCCCAACAGCAGCAGCGGCAGAGGGGGAACCTTGCTGGAAGCGGCAGTCCGGGTCCGAGGGGACGCCGTGGGGCGAGTCGGCTCCTGGGCGTCCTGGTGCTGGGCCGCCGCAATGCGGGCCTTTAGCACCTGAATCTCGTGACTGAATCGCTCCTTCTGAAAGAAGAATTGCCGGGTGACCCCGGACCCATCGGTGAAGAAGAAGAGAAAGGCATAGGAACGGGTGGCTCTGCTGCCCTGGGCCCCACGGGGACGGTATACCCGCCGAACCTCTCGGCACTCCTTGATATCAGTGTAGCGGTAATATTGGCCGTTGAAGGGAGTGGTGCGAAGGTAGAACCCCTGGGCGTCCATCTTCACCTGAAAGCACCGATAGCGCGCCGCCAAATAGACCAGAATACCCACCATGGCCACAGCGCCGACGCCGGAGAGAAGGGCCAGGGAATTCTTGTGGGTGGTCACGCTGTGCAGGAGGATGGGCAGTAGGACCAAAACCAGCAGCGCCAAAATCACCCCTGCCAACACCAGATAGCTCTTGCCGTTGGGCCTTCCGGTGATTTCACACCGCTCAGGCTCAGGTTCTGTGGCGGTGGATTCCAGGCTTTGGTCCCGGGTCCGGGCCTGCCTGGATGTGTCTTTGTATCTGTTCATGGCGTTTGCCCATCTCAGCGGAACACTCGGTTGAAGTCCCGGGGCATCTTGGCCTTGAAGGTGGTGGGCTGTCCGGTGGCGGGGTGGGTGAAGGACAGCTCGTTAGCGTGGAGGCACAGCCGCCCGATGGGGTTGGTGCGGGCGTCATACTGCTTGTCCCCGGCAATGGGACAGCCTCGCTCCATCATGTGGACACGAATCTGGTTTTTCCGGCCAGTGTCAATGGAGATATCCAGCAGGGAATAGCCGGAGCCGGACTTGATGACCTCGTAGTTGGTGATGGCCTCCTTGGCCCCGGGGCCGGGGTCACCGGAGAAAATCATGTGGGTCTTGGTCTCCACCAGGTAGGAGTGGATGGTGTCTCGCTCGGGGCGAGGAGTGCCCTCCACCACCGCCAGATAGCCCCGGCGGGTGACGATGTCGTTCCAACGGGACTGGAACAGCTCCTTGGTGGCCTCGTCCTTGGCGAACATCAGCACCCCGGAGGTGTCCCGGTCCAGACGGTGGATGACAAAGATGCGGTTGTCGATGTGCTGGCTCTTCACGTAGTCGGTGACCATGTGGTAGGCCGTGCGCACCTTCTCCTTCTCGTTGCCCACGCTCAAAAGCTTGGCGGGCTTGTTGACCACAATGAGGTGCTCGTCCTCAAAGAGAATGGGGAAGGGGAGGGTGTCCTGCTTGGGAGCGGACACGGACAGGATGGTCACCACCTGGCCGGGGGCCAGGGGCGTGTCGAACTGGGAGGTGGGCTTGCCGTCCACCGTCACCAGCTTGCGGGAGAGCAGGGACTTGACGTTGTTGCGGCTCTTCCCCTTGAGGGTACCGAGCAGAAAGGGAAGGAGCGTGGTGGGCTCGGCTACCGTGTAGCTGGGCTCCCGGCTCTTATCCCGGTATTTGGAGTTGTTTGGTTGCATGGATGTTGTACCGCCTTTTCTTCACATTTCTCTTTACTCTATCACAACCTGGGGCAAATGTCCACGTAAAATCCCATTGGGACAGGCAAGTGGAGGGCTGATGGTTCATAGAGTTTCCAGAGGTGATGGACATGGAGAAAAAGCAGAGCCTGTTGGAGCGGGCCTCCCGGCTGTTGGATGTGCCGGGGGATGTGTTGGCGGGGCTGCCCCGGCTGGAGCTCATCGGAGACGGGGAGCTGCGCATGGAGCCACACCGGGGCATTTTGGCCTATGGACCGGAGGAAATCCACATCTCTGCGGGCAAACTGCTGGTGATGGTGAAGGGGGAGGGGCTGGAGCTGCGGGCCATGAACCCCACCCAGCTACTCATCACCGGGCGCATCACAGCGGTGGAGTTGACGAGGTGAGGGTATGAAAAAATGGTTCAACCTGCTGTTGGGTTACGCCGTCATCCAGGTGACCGGGGCCTATCCCGAGCGGTTTCTCAATCTGTGCGCCCAGAACCGCCGGGGCTTTTGGCGGCTTAAGTGGCCCGACGCCCACACCGTCCAGGTGCGGGTGCACCTGTCCGACCTGGAGGAGCTCAAGGAGCTGGCAGGGCGGTGCGGGTGCATTCTGGAGGTGCTCTCACGCCGGGGCGGCGTGGCCCAGGCCCAGCGGCTGTCCAAGCGGTGGGGGTTTGTGCTGGGGCTGGGTCTGTGCCTGGCGGCGGTGAGCATCCTCAGCCAGTTCGTGCTGGTGGTGGAGGTAGTGGGCAATGAGACGGTGCCCTCCGCGGTGATTCTCACCCAGTTGGAGCGGCTGGGGGTGCGTCCGGGGGTGTACGCTCCCTCCATTGCCCAGCGGGAGGTGGTCAACGAGGCCCTCATCTCCTTGCCCGAGCTGTCCTTCATGGCCATCAACATCTACGGCACCCGGGTGGTGGTACAGGTGGAGGAGGCCGACCCCCAGCCGGAGCTTCTGGACCAGTCCACCCCGGCGGACATTGTGGCCGCCGCCGACGGCATCATTGAAGATATCCAGACTTCCGCAGGCCAGGCGCAATTTGTGGATGGTGACATTGTGGCCAAGGGGGAAGTGCTCATCAGCGGCACCATTCCCCTCTACCAGCAAAACCCGGAAAAGCCCTACGCCGGGGACCTGGTGGTCCACGCCACCGGCACCGTCACCGCCCGCACCTGGCGCACCCTGGAGGAGCGTCTGCCCCTGACCGTGCCCACCAAAGTGTATGAGGAGGACACCCACACCGGGTACCGCCTGGGAATTTTGGGGCTGGAACTGGATTTTTTCGAAAAGAGTAGCATTTTCCCCGAAGGATATGATAAAATAACCAACACAGAGTTCCTGGAACTGGGCGGCTACACCTGGCCGGTGTGGTGGCAGACCACCACCTACCGGGGGTACACCGTTCAGGAGCAGCAGGTGGACCCACAGCAGGGGGAAGCACTGTTGAAGGAATTGTTGCAGCAGCGGCTGGAGCAGCTGCTGGAGGTGGGAGACGGGGAGATTCTCCACCAGGACTTTGTCACCCGGGTAGAGGGGGACACCCTGGTGGTGTCCCTGGTGGCCGAGTGCCGGGAACAGATCGGCCGCACCGTGGAGCGCCCAGGTACCACCGGACACATAGAACCGGAAACCCAGAGTGGGGAGGAATCTTAACAAATGACAGAGCAGTGCATCAGCATTGAGCGTATGGAGGAGGCCATCAACCTCTTTGGCCTCTTTGATGAAAATATCCGCATCATCGAGCAGGAGCTGGGGGTGACGGTGGTAAACCGGGAGTCCAACCTGAAAATCTCCGGCGACGGGGAGGCGGTGATGTGGGCGGTGAAGGCGGTGCAGGGCCTTCTCTCCCTGTCCGCCAAGGGGGAGCCCATCAACCAGCAGAATGTGCGCTACATCATTGAACTGGTGCGGGCGGGCAACGAGGGCAAGATCGCCCAGCTGGCGGGGGATGTGGTGTGCGTCACCGCCAAGGGCAAGCCCATCAAGGCCAAGACCGTGGGCCAGAAGAAGTATATTGACTCCATTAAAAACAACACCGTCACCCTGGGTGTGGGCCCTGCCGGTACCGGTAAGACCTACCTGGCGGTGGCCGCAGCCGTGGCCGCCTTCCGGGAAAAGCAGATCAACCGCATCATCCTCACCCGTCCGGCGGTGGAGGCGGGGGAGCGGCTGGGCTTCCTGCCCGGCGACTTGCAGTCCAAGGTGGACCCCTACCTGCGCCCCCTGTACGACGCCCTCTTTGACATGCTGGGGGCGGAGACCTATCAGAAGTACCTGGAGCGGGGCAACATCGAGGTGGCCCCTCTGGCCTACATGCGTGGCCGCACCCTGGACGACAGCTTTATCATCCTGGACGAGGCCCAGAACACCAGCCGGGAGCAGATGAAAATGTTCCTCACCCGTATGGGCTTCGGCTCCAAGGTGGTCATCACCGGCGACGTGACCCAGATCGACTTGCCCGCCGACAAGACCAGCGGCCTGAAGGAGGCCATGCGGGTGCTGCGTGGGGTGGAGGACATCGCCATCTGCCAGCTCACCGACCAGGACGTGGTGCGCCACGTCATTGTCCAGCGCATCATCAAGGCCTATGACGACTACTATCACGCCAACCAGCCCACCAAGGACAAGGATAAGGGGAGTGACAAGCAGGGGAGGAGGAAGACCCATGGCTGACAAGCACCAGATCTCCATCTCCACCGAGGTGGAGGGGGCGGACACCGAGGAAACCTGTGCCCTCATCCGCTCCACCATTGCCACCGCTCTGGCTGCCCAGGGGGTGGAAGTGCCCTGTGAAATTGACGTGCTGCTCAGCGACGACGCGGGCATCCACGCCATCAATCTGGACATGCGGGGGGTGGACCGCCCCACCGACGTCCTGTCCTTCCCCATGTTCGACCTCACCCCCGGGGAGAAACCCCAGGCGGAGTGGGCCGACCCAGACAGCGGCTGTGTCCCCCTGGGGGATATGGTGCTGTCTCTGGAGCGGGTGGAGGCCCAGGCCCAGGAGTACGGTCACAGCCGGGAGCGGGAGCTTAGCTACCTGGTGGTGCACTCGGTGCTCCACCTGCTGGGCTATGACCACCTGGACGAGGGACCCCAGAAGGCCCAGATGCGGGCCCGAGAGGACGCCATCATGGAGGAAATTGGACTGACCCGATAACCAACGTGTGAAAAGGAGGATGTACCATGAAGAGGTTGCTGATGTTATCCGCTGCCACCCTGTGCGCCGGGCTGCTTCTCACCGGGTGCACAGCCTTTATCAACAAAACCGAAGTGACCACGGAGGAGAAGGTCACCACCCTAAAGCCCGTTCAGACCCCAGAACCCGTGGGACAAACAGAGGTGTTTGACGCCCTGGCGGGAGAGAGCATTCTGGGTGTGGTGATTCTAAATCCCACCCAGGCGGAGCTGGACCTGGCGGGCAATGTGGACCAGGTGTACCCCGACCAGGAGTACGGCGAGTATATGCTCATTGTGCCCAAACTTCCGGGGAGCACCATCACCTTACAGGAGATCTCCTACGATACGAACACCGGAGAGATCACCGACATCCAGGACGTGCACACCACCAGCGGCCCCGAACCCGTGTCCATGCTGGTGCAGCAGGATATCCCCGAGGGCTTTCCCACCCTGCGGGTGGTCATTGAGGCCGACGGCCGCACCGGAACCTATGAGTTGAGCTATTACGGCAAAGGGGACGGACGGCGGGACTTCTATGTTATGTGGAACCGGGAGCCGTAAGTTCCCTTCCCAATATACAAACGGCCATTGTTCAATGCCGATACCAAAGAAAGTTGAGGATCATCTACTATGTCTCAGATCAAGAAAAGCGGAATTATCACCATCGTGGGCCGCCCCAACGTGGGCAAGTCCACCCTGACCAACACCCTGGTGGGGGAGAAGATCGCCATTGTCTCCTCCAAGCCCCAGACCACCCGTAACCGCATCTGTGCGGTGCTCAACCGGGGAGACACCCAGTTCGTCTTTGTGGACACCCCCGGTCTGCACAAGGCCCGCACTCGTCTGGGCGACTACATGGTGAAGGTGGTGCGCCAGTCCGTGGCGGACGTGGATGGCGTGATGCTGCTGGTGGAGCCGGTGGACCGCATCGGCCCCGCCGAAGAGGAGCTCATCGGCCGCATCAAGGCCCTGGGCGCTCCCGCTGTGCTGGTCATCAATAAAATCGACACCATCGAGAAGGAAAAGCTGCTGTCTGTAATGGCCGTGTACGGCGCTGCCCACAACTGGGACGCCGTCATGCCCATTTCCGCCAAAACCGGGGAGGGTGTGGAAGAACTGCTGGACCTGCTGGCCAAGTGGATTCCCGAGGGGCCCCAGCTGTTCCCCGACGACGTGGTCACCGACCAGCCCGAGCGGCAGATCATGGCGGAGATCGTCCGGGAGAAGCTGCTGCGCAACCTGGACCAGGAGATTCCCCACGGCACCGCCGTGGAGGTGACCCGGTTCACCCAGCGGGACGATGACATCATCGACTGTCACGTCACCATCTACTGTGAGAAGGACTCCCACAAGGGCATCATCATCGGCAAGAAGGGCTCCATGCTCAAGAAGATCTCCACCCAGGCCCGGGAGGACATGGAGGCCTTTATGGGGGCCAAGGTGTACCTGGAAACTTGGGTGAAGGTGAAAGAAAACTGGCGTGACAATGTGAATTTGATTCACAATTTCGGATATACCGAGGACTAAAGCCTCGCAGAGTTCGCACCCGCAGGTGCGAAAAAATTGAAAACCATTTTCTTCGGCGACATGTGCGGCTAAGAAAATACTTCTCAGCCCGCAAGTGTGGAATTTGTCCTCCCACGCTGGACAAATTATGCGCGCGGCGGGCTGCAACCCACTCAAAAAGATGCTTGCATCTTTTTGAAGGATTTTCCACACATAACCCCACACATCCCCTCTCACCCTAAGGGTAGAAAGGGGATGTGAAGCGTGAAGCCATTGGGGAACTGGGAGTTGTTTTGGAAGACCGGGCTGCCCGAGGCGTGGCTCATGACCCGCTGGGAGCGCCCGGAGACGGAGAAAGAAGGAAAGACCAATGCTCAAACGTGTCACCCAGGTGGAGCCGGAGACGGTGCGCCGTCTGGTGGACCTCTACCGGGAGTCCATGGACCAACTGGCACGCCATTTTGAATCGCCCCAGGCCATGGAACAGGCCTATGAAGAATTTTTAACCGAATTTGTCACCCACCACCGCCAGATGGTGCTGGTGGAGGAAGTGGACGGCGAGTGGGTCAGCGCCCTGCGCTGCGTAGAGAGTGCCCCGGGGGTGTGGTTCCTGGAGGCCCTGGAGACCGCGCCCCAGGCCCGAGGCAAGGGCTGGGCCAAACAGCTGATCTGCCACACCCAGGAGCTGCTCACCGGGCAGGGAGCGGGTGAGCTATTCAGCCTGGTCTCCCCCCGCAACACCCCCTCCATCGCCACCCATGTGGCCTGCGGCTTTGTTGCCACGGATCGCCAGCCCATCAACGGCTGGGGAGAGGAGGAGCCAGGCATGATTGTGTATGCCTGGCAATCGGAGGGCACCCCATGTACCTGACCACCACAGCTCTGGTCCTGCGGGAAGTGGAGTACAAGGACTCGGATAAGCTGCTCACCGTGCTCACCCCGGAGCAGGGCAAGCTCACCCTGTCTGCCCGGGGCGTGCGCAAGAAAAAGGATGCCACCGCCGCGGCCTGCCAAGTGCTGACCTGGGCCGAGTTCACCCTCTCCCAGCGCCAGGGCCGCTGGCAGGTGAAGGAGGCGGTGACCCAGCGGGCCTTTCGTGGAGTGCGGGAGGACTTGGACAAGCTGGCCCTGGGCAGCTATTTTGCCCAGGTCACCGAGACTCTGTGCGAGGAGGAGCAGCCCGAGCCGGAGCTGCTGGCCCTCACCCTCAACGCCCTCCACGCCCTGGACCAGATGCCGGTCTCTCTCACCCAGGTGAAGACCGCCTTTGAGTGGAAGGCCATGGCCCTGGCGGGCTATGAGCCCATGGTGGGGGAGTGCGGGGTGTGCGGCTGTGAGACCCCGGAGGCCCCCTGCCTCCACCTGCGGGAAGGGGTGCTCCACTGCAAGGGGTGCCGGGAGAAGCTGGGGGAGGGAGTGTCCATGCCCCTGACCGGGGCGGCTCTGGCGGCCCTGCGATACATCATGTGGGGCAACCCCAAGCGGCTGTTCTCCTTTACCCTGGATGAACCGTCCCTGAGGAAGCTGGCGGACGCCTCCGAGGCCTATCTCATGACCCAGTTGGAACGAGGATTTCATACCCTGGACTTCTATAAGTCCTTGCATACGGAGACTATGACATATGACAGAACTACTTGAAAAATCCATACAGACCCTGGAACTGCCAAGGGTGCTGGCCATGCTGGCCGACGAGGCGGTGACCGAGGAGGGCAAGGAGACCTGCCGCAAGGTGCGACCTCAGACGGTGGTGTCCGACGTGTCCCGGCTGCAAAAGCAGACCTCGGCCGCCTTTCAAATGCTGGTCAAGCACGGCACCCCCTCCTTTTCCGGGGTGCGCCCGGTGGCCGCTGCCTTGCAGCGGGCGGACCGGGGCGGCGCATTGAACACCCGGGAGCTTTTGGACATCGCCCAGGTGCTGCGCTGCGCCCGCAATGTGCGGGAGTACGGAGTGGGGGAGAGCACGGAAAAGACCGTGCTGGACGGCTATTTCCACAGCCTGTCCCCCAACCGCTTTTTGGAGGAGAAGATCAGCGGCTCCATTCTCAGCGAGGATGAGATTGCCGACTCTGCTTCCCCCGAGCTGGCGGACATCCGCCGCCACATCCGGGCGGCGGCGGGGAAGGTGCGGGACGTGCTCAACCGCCTCATCTCCTCCAACCAGTCCAAATATTTGCAGGAGTCCATCATCACCATGCGGGGCGGCCGCTACGTGGTGCCGGTGAAGAGCGAGCACAAAAACGAGATTCCCGGCCTGGTCCACGACGTGTCCGGCTCCGGCGGCACCTTCTTCATCGAGCCCATGGGGGTGGTCAACGCCAACAATGAGCTGCGGGAGCTGCAAATGAAGGAGCAGAAGGAGATCGAGCGTATTCTGGCGGAGCTGTCTGCCGATTGCGCCGGGTTCCGGGAGGGCATCGAGGACAACTACCGTACCCTCATCGCCCTGGACGTGATCTTCGCCCGGGCCAAGCTGTCCACCCACATGGGGGGCATGGAGCCGGTGCTGGGGGACTACATCGAGCTCCACAAGGCCCGCCATCCCTTGCTGGACCCCAAGACCGCTGTGCGCAACGACCTGTACTTGGGCAAAGATTTTGACACCCTGGTCATCACCGGCCCCAACACCGGCGGTAAGACGGTGACCTTGAAGACCCTGGGCCTCTTGACCCTCATGGCCCAGTGCGGCCTCCACATTCCCGCCATGGACGGGTCCACCATTCGGGTGTGCTCGGCGGTGCTGGCGGACATCGGAGACGAGCAGTCCATTGACCAGTCCCTGTCCACCTTCTCCTCCCACATGGTGAACATTGTGGCCATGCTGGAGCAGTTGGATGAGGACACCCTGGTGCTCTTTGACGAGTTGGGAGCGGGCACCGACCCGGTGGAGGGCGCGGCCCTGGCCGCCGCCATCATCGAGTCCGCCCGTCAGCTGGGGGCCCGTGTGGCGGCCACCACCCACTACGCCGAGTTGAAGGTGTATGCCATGACCACCCAGGGGGTGGAGAACGCCTCCTGTGAGTTCAACGTGGACACCCTGGCCCCCACCTACCGGGTGCTCATCGGCATCCCCGGCAAGTCCAACGCCTTTGCCATCTCCCGCCGCCTGGGGCTGCCCGACTACATCATCCAGCGGGCTGCCGACCGGATTGATGCCGAGAACGTCCGCTTTGAGGACGTCATCAGCCAGCTGGAGAGCCAGCGCCAGGCCATGGAGCGGGAGAAGGAGAAGGCCCAGGAGCTGCGCCGGGAGATGGAGCGCACCAAGGCCGAGGCGGACCACTACCGGGAGCGCATCGAGGAGGAGCGGCGGAAGGCCACCGAGAAAGCCCAGGCCGAGGCCCGTGCCATCATCCAGGAGGCCCGGGACACCGCCGATGCGGTGTTTAAGGAGCTCAACGCCATGCGCCGCCGCCAGGAGAAGGCCCGCGAGTGGGTGGACGACAACCAGCAGCGCTCCGACCTGCGCCGCACCCTCAACGAGGCGGAGAACGCCCTGGGCGCCAAGGGCGAGGAGCTGGAGGCTCCCGCACCCACCCGCCCGGCGGTGGTGGGAGACATGGTGGAGGTGCTGAAAACCCACACCCAGGCCCAGGTGGTGGGGGTGAACAAGGACGGCACCCTCCAGCTCCAGGCGGGCATTTTGAAGCTCAAGGCCAAGCAGGAGGAGGTGCGGGTGCTGGAAGAGGCCACCGCCCGCCACAAGCAGAGCCAGAAGGACAAGGCCCGCAAAGCCACCGTCACCCGCCCCTTCCGGGCCGCTGCCGCCAAGGCGGAGCTGGACCTGCGGGGTATGATGGTGGACGAGGCCCTGGCCGCTGTGGACATGTTCCTGGACAACGCCCTCATGGGCAAGCTGGAGACGGTAACCATCATCCACGGCAAGGGCACCGGCGCTTTGCGCAAGGCAGTGCGGGAGCACCTCAAGCACAGCCGATATGTGAAATCTGCCCGCCCTGGTGCATATGGTGAAGGAGAGGACGGCGTCACCGTGGTGACCATGAAATAACCAAGGAACGGGTGAATCGTACTTTTCACCAAACGGACCGCTGCGATTTGTACAAAATGCTGTTGACGTTACTTGCCAAATTTGGTATGCTAGGAATGCAAAATATTTTCGGGGAAAGCGCGGGATAGTACTCCCCCAATCCAAGCAAGAATATGGAGGGAATCTCTTATGGTAACGAAAGAGACTGTTGTGAACAACCAGGTTGGCCTGCACGCTCGTCCGGCCACCTTCTTTATCCAGAAAGCCAATGAATTCAAGAGCTCCGTGTGGGTGGAAAAGGAAGAGCGCCGTGTCAACGCCAAGAGCCTGCTGGGCGTGCTCTCTCTGGGCATCGTGAAGGGCACCGCCATCACCCTCATCGCCGACGGCCCCGACGAGGAGGAGGCTGTCAACGCTCTGGTGGAGCTGATCAACTCCGATTTTTCTGAGTAAGCCAGACAAATAGATGAAAGCGCCGCAATTTGCGGCGCTTTTTTCGTGGGGAGGGTATCTATGACCTTTGAAGAGCTGCGGGACAAGGCCCACGCACTGCCGTTAAAGCCTGGGGTGTATATCATGCAAAACGCCGCCAGCGAAGTGATCTACGTGGGCAAGGCCAAGGCGCTGAAAAACCGGGTGAGCCAGTATTTCCAGGACCAGAGCCGCCACAATGAAAAGACCCGGGCCATGGTCTCCCAGATCCACCACTTTGACGTCATTGTGGTGGCCACGGAGTTCGAGGCCCTGGTGCTGGAGTGCGCCCTCATCAAGCGCCACCAGCCCCGGTATAACATTCTGCTCAAGGACAGCAAGGGCTACCCCTATATCCGCCTCAGCGTCCAGGAGGAGTACCCCCAGTTCTCCCTCACCAGCAAGGTGGCCCGGGACGGGGCCCGGTACTTCGGTCCCTACGGCACCCGGGGAGCCAGTCAGGGCATCATCGACGCCCTGCTCTCCGCTTTGCGCCTGCCCACCTGCAAGCGGAAGTTCCCCCGGGACATCGGCAAGGAGCGCCCCTGCCTCAACTTCCACATGGGCACCTGTGACGGCTATTGTCGTGCCGATATGGACCAGAGCCAGTACCGGGCTAACATGGACAAGGCGGTACAGCTGCTGGAGGGCAAGCTGGACCAGGTGGTGGCGGAGTGGACCGGAGAGATGGAACAGGCGGCTGAGGACCTGCGCTTTGAAAAGGCCGCCCAGTACCGGGACCGGATTCGGGCGGTGCAGCTGCTGGCCAAGCGACAGAAGGCGGTGGTGGGTTCTCTGGCGGACACCGACGTGGTGGGCTACCACCGGGGAGAGGCCAAGAGCTGTTTTGTGGTGCTCCACTATGTGGACGGGGAGCTGGCGGCCAAGGACTGGCAGCTGCTGCCTCTGCCCATGGAGGAGGACGAGGGGGAGAGCGTGGCCACGTTGACCGCCCAGTATTACCAGGGCCGTCAGGCCCTGCCCCGGCAGATCCTCCTCCCCCTGGACTTTGACGGCCAGGTGGAGCTGGCCCGGATGCTCACCCAGGCGGTGGGCCGGAAGGTGGAGCTGCTCACCCCCCAGCGAGGGGCCAAAACCGAGCTGGTGGCCATGGCCAACCAAAACGCCGCCGAGGAGGTGCAGCGGGCCACCTCCGCCCAGGAGCGCACCTCCAAACTCATGGAGGCCCTGGGGCGGCTGTTGGGCCTGCCCAAGCCCCCCCACCGCATGGAGGCCTTTGACATCTCCAACAGCGGAAATGCGGACATTGTGGCCTCCATGACGGTGCACGTGGACGGCAGGCCCCTGAAACGGGACTACCGCCACTTCACCCTCAAGGGGCTGGAGCACGCCGACGACTACGCCTCCATGGAGCAGGTCATTTCCCGCCGCTTCCGGCGGTATCTGGACGGGGACGAGAAGTTCGGGGAGATGCCCGATGTGCTGCTCATGGACGGCGGCGTGGGACAGGTGCGGGCGGCAGCTTCGGCCCTGAAGGAGCTGGGCCTCAGCGTCCCCATCTTCGGCATGGTCAAGGACGACCGACACCGCACCCGGACCCTGGTGGACGGGGAGGGGCAGGAGATCGGCTTGCAGCAAAATCAGGCCCTCTTTGCCCTCGTTGGCCGCATCCAGGAGGAGACCCACCGCTTTGCCATTGAATTTATGCGCTCTAGGCAGGGCAAGCGGATGAAGGGTTCGGTGCTGGACGAGATTGCCGGGGTGGGGCCCACCCGCAAGACCGCCCTGCTCCGCCATTTTAAGAGCATTAAGGCCATTCGAGGAGCCTCTGTGGAGCAGCTGCGAGAAGTGGTGCCTCAAAACGCCGCCCAGGCGGTATATGACTATTTTCATAAGGAGTGAGACGTTACCATGCGTGTCATCACGGGAACGGCCCGGGGAAAGCGGCTCAAGGAGCTGCCCGGCATGGACACCCGCCCCACCACCGACCGGGTGAAAGAGGGGCTTTTCAACATCATTCAGTTTGACATTCCTGGCAGACGGGTGCTGGACCTGTTTGCCGGCACCGGACAGCTGGGCATTGAGTGCCTGTCCCGGGGGGCGGCCTGGTGCGACTTTGTGGACCACTCGCCTGCGGCCATGAAGATCGTGCGGGAGAATGTGAAGGCCTGCAACCTCACCGACCGGGCGGCTTTCCACCAAACCGAGTTCGACGCCTTCCTGGCCAGCGCCAAGGGGCCCTATGATCTGGTGTTTCTCGACCCGCCCTATGCCTCTGACTGCATAAAACAGGCCCTGGAACGCATGACGGCAATTGACATTGTGTCGAGAAATGGTATAATAGTATGCGAGTCTCCAGTGGAAGCCCAGCTTCCGGAGCTTGCGGCCCCCTATGAGAAGGGGCGTGACTACCGGTACGGGAAGATCAAGCTGACCTTGTACCGCAGGAGTGTGTGACCCAATGAAACGAGCCATCTACCCCGGCAGCTTTGACCCGGTGACGCTGGGGCATTTGAACATCATCAAGCGGGCGGCCGCCATTTTTGACGAGCTCATCGTGTGTGTGATGGTCAATTCCAGCAAAAACGGCCTGTTCACCCCGGAAGAGCGGGTGGAACTCATTGAGAAGGTGACGGAAGGACTACCAAATGTGAAGGTGGACTGTTCCCGCCAGCTGCTGGCCGACTACGCCAGACAGCACGGGGCCAAGGTGCTGGTGAAGGGTTTGCGGGCCGTGTCCGACTATGAGTCTGAGATTCAAATGGCCATGATCAATGCCAAGCTGTATGAGGAGCTGGACACCGTGTTTTTGTACACCAGTCCCAAGTACGCCTATCTCAGCTCCACCGTCGTGAAAGAAATGGCGAGATACGGGGCAGACCTATCGGAATTTGTCCCGAGACAGATTATTACCCAGGTACAGAATCGGGTCAATGGGGCCCAGGAACAATAAGGAGGAATTACCTATGGCAACTTCTGTGGAAGAATTGCTGAATATGCTGTTTGATATGGTGGACGAGGCCCGCAATGCGCCTTTGAGCTCGGAAAAGTGCGTCATCGAGCGGGACAAGGCCCTGGACCTCATCGAGGACGCCAAGGCCCAGCTGCCCGTGGAGCTGGCCGAGGCCCGCAAGGTGCTCAACAACCGCAACGAGCTGCTCTCCAGCGCCAAGCGTGAGGCCGAGGAGCTGCAGAAGCGGGCGGAGAACGAGGCCCGCCGCCTGGTCAGCGAGACCGAGGTGATGGCGGTGGCCCGCCAGAAGGCCAGCGAGATGATGGCCCAGGCCGACCAGAAGTCCAAGGAAATGCGCACCGTTGCCAACCAGTACTGTGAGGACGTGATGCGCCGGGCGGAGGAGGCTCTGGGCGAGGCCCACGCCGAGATGCGCCGGGTGCAGAGCAAGTTCCACGAGGCCCTGGGAATTCCCAGCAGCACAACCTCTGCCAACCGCGCCTACGACGCCGAGGCAGATCAATAAGAGAGATTTGAATGGAGGACCGCAGGATGGCGCACATTCTGCGGTCCTTTCCAATTTTAAACCCTTCGTTGGGAGGCACACGCTTTGTGGTCCTCCATTTTACTCCACCACCCGGGGCGCCCGGGAGGTATGGAACGAATAAGTGACCCAATTCCCGGCGTTTGGCAGAATAAACAGTGGAATCCGTGATTTTATTCAAGAAAACTTCATATTTTTCCAGGAAAAAAGTCCTTGCAATTTCCACCAGGGGGATGTATACTAGGGATAACTTGGAGTGAAATGGAGTGAAATGGAGGGGACGCGGGATGACTGGCACCTACGAGCATAGTCTTGACAGCGCCGGGCGTCTCATTGTGCCGTCCAAACTCCGGGAGGAATTGGGCTCCCAGTTTTACCTGGCTGTGGGGGTCAAGGAGAACTTGACCCTGTACCCCATGGCGGCGTGGAACAAGCTCCAAGAGCGGGTGGCCAACCTGACCACCGCGCAGGCAGCCTCCATGGATGTCTTCTTTGCCTCAGCTCAGCTGTGTGAGCCGGACAAGCAGTGGCGCTTTCAGGTGCCCTCTTATTTGAAGGACTACGCCAAGATTGATCGGGATGTGGTGATCACCGGCAACAACGACCGGGCCCAGATCTGGAGTGCGGAGAACTGGAAGGCCAAGACCGCACAGCAGCTCAACCCCGAGCACATTGCGGCACTGTTGGAAGGACTGGGGATTTAATCCATGGAATATACACACAAGTCTGTGCTGCTCCAGGAGTGTCTGGACGGCTTGAACATCAAGCCCGACGGCATCTATGTGGACGGCACGTTGGGCCGGGCGGGGCACTCGCGAGAGATTGCCAAGCGCCTGACCACTGGCCGACTCATCGGCATTGACCGGGACGCCGCCGCTCTGGAAGCTGTGCCGGCCCGATTGGAAGGGCTCATGGACCGGGTGACCCTGGTGCGTGGGAACTTCAGCCAGGTGGGGGAGATTCTCCGCAAGTTGGATATCCCCGCCGTGGATGGTATGTTGTTTGACCTGGGTGTGTCCTCGCCCCAGCTGGACGAGGCGGCCCGAGGTTTTTCCTATTTACAGGATGCCCCTCTGGACATGCGGATGGACCAGTCCGCCGCCCTCACCGCCTATGAGGTGGTCAACGAGTGGTCTCAGGAGGAGCTGAAACGAATCTTGTGGCAGTACGGGGAGGAGCGTTACGCCGGCCCCATCGCCGCAGCCATTGTACGCCACCGGGCCCAGGCTCCGGTGCGCACCACCCTGGAGTTGGCGGATTTGATCCGCAGCGCCATGCCCGCCAAGGCGTGCCGGGAGAAACAGCACCCGGCCAAGCGGTCCTTCCAGGCCATTCGCATCGCCGTCAACGACGAGTTGGGGGAAGTGGAGCGGATGCTGGATACCGCCCTGGACCTCTTGAATCCCGGCGGACGGCTGGCCATCATTTCCTTCCACTCCCTGGAGGACCGCCTGGTGAAGACGGCCTATGCAGGGTGGGCCAAGGGTTGTACCTGCCCCCCGGACTTCCCCGTGTGCGTGTGCGGGAAGACCCCCAAGGTGCGCCTGGTGGGGAAAAAGCCCATTGTTTCCACCCCCCAGGAACTTGAAGAGAATCCAAGGGCTCGCAGTGCCAAGTTGCGTGTGGCAGAGAAGCTGTGAGTGAGATAATAAAAGGAGACATCACTATGGCAACCCAGCGCAAAGTTAGACAGTACGCCACCTATGGCAACGTAGCTTATAAAGTAGACAACACCGCCCCCGCCCGGGAGCGGAGAAGAGAGGTGGAGCAGCCCCGGCGGCCCAGAGTCAGACCCCGGGAGCGGGTGGCCACCCGGCCTCAGGTACAGGTCCGGGCCCAGAGCGCTGTGGCGCCCTTCACCATCGTAGGATTTGTGGCAGCCATCGCCTGTGCCCTGTTGCTGGTGGTGTGCAGCGCCCAGCTGGCCATGGTCAACGCGGAGACGGTAGAACTGCGTTCTACCCTGTCCGAGTTGCAGGACGAGAAAAAAACACTGATGGCCCAGTATGAAAAGACCTTTGACCTGACGGCGTTGGAGCAGCAGCTCACCGCTGACGGTTCCATGGTGGAGGCGGGCGCAGGCCAGACCGTCTACCTGGACTTGTCCCAGGACGACAGTGTGGTGTACTACCAGGAGGCTCGGGAGGGGGTCTCCGGCCTGATTCGCCAAATTGAGGAATTTCTGAGCGGCATGCTGTCATAATGGCCGCCCCAGAACACATACAATGAAATGCGGACATAAGAGAGAATGAGGGGCGTAAGAAAACTTTGACCGGTTTCTTACGCCCTTCTTGTCCCGATATGCCGCCACGCCAAACCGGAATATATATAGGAGCGAAGACATATGCAAAAACCCAAATCCAACCCACGCCGCTCCCCTGGGCGGGGAAACCGAAGCCTCTTCCACCGCACGGTGTTTTTGCTGGCGGTGGTGGGAGTGCTGGCCTTTGTGCCCCTGGTGGTCCAGCTGGTGAAGCTGCAAATCTTCCAGCACGACCAGTGGGAGCAGCGGGCGGCCAACCAACAGACCCTGGACGTGGCGGTCAACGCCGGACGGGGTGCCATCTACGACGCCCAGGGCCGCACCCTGGCCCGGTCCGGCACCGTCTATCAGCTGATCCTCTCCCCCCGGGACGTGGTGGTCTCGGTGAACAAGAGCAGCTATGAGGATGAGGACGGCAACCTGAAGCAGGGGGAGTACGAGCAGGCCATCGAGGACAAGCGGGACCTGATCGTGGACGGCCTGGTGGACCTGCTGGGCCTCAACGAGGACCGGCTGCGCCAGCGCATCGAGAACACCGACTCCGCCTATGAGCCTCTGGCCTACGAGCTGGAGGAGGAGGAGACCACCGCGGTGCGGGAGTTTATTAAGGAGAACAAACTCTCCTCCATGCTCTACTTCGAGCCCTCCAGCAAGCGCTATTACCCCTACTCCTCGGTGGGCGCCCATATCCTGGGCTTCATGGCCTATACCGAGAACAGCGGCAGCGTGAAGGTGGGGGCCCAGGGTGTGGAGGCCCTGTACCAGGATGTGCTGTCCGGGGCCACCGGACGAGTGGTCACCTCCAAGACGGGAGCCGGCACTGAGATGCTCTCCACCTATGAGGAGTACATCGACGCCGAGAACGGCGGCAACCTCCACCTGACCATTGACGCCACCATCCAGTCCATGCTGGAGCAGACCCTGGAGGAGGGCATCAAGACCTACAACGTGAAAAAGGGTGGCTTCGCCATCGCCCTGGACCCCTCCACGGGAGCGGTGCTGGGTATGGCCAGCAGCCCCAACTTTGACCCCAACAGCTATGCCAGCGTCTTCGACCAGGAGCTGCTGGATGAGCTGAAATCCCTGGCCGAGGAGTACGGTGAGGACAGCGACGAGTACAACCAGGCCGTCAGCGACGCCCTCAACCTCCAGTGGAGAAACAAGGCCCTGTCTGACACCTACGAGCCCGGTTCTACCTTTAAACCTCTGGTGGTGGCCGCGGCCTTGGAGGAGGGGGTCATCTCTCCCAACGACCACTTTTACTGTGACGGCGGCCAGCAGGTGGCCGACTGGTTCATTACCTGTCATAAGCGGGCAGGACATGGAGATCAAACATTGACCCAGGTGCTGGAGAACTCCTGCAACGACGGTATGATGCAGATTGTCCAGAAGTTGGGAGCAGACACCTTCTGGGACTACCTGGAGAATTATGGCCTGTTTGACTCCACCGGTATCGACCTATTTGGCGAGGGAACCAGTGTCTTCTGGCCCGGCGGACGGGACTTCTTCACCAGCATCTACGGTGAGACTTCCGTGGCCACCGCCTCCTTCGGTCAGACCTTTAAGATTACCCCCATTCAGATGGCCACTGCATTTGCCTCTATGATCAACGGCGGCCATTTGTTGGAGCCCTACGTGGTGCAGTCGGTGAGTGACGACGATGGCAACAGCACCTACTACCACCAGGTGCAGGAGGTGCGCCAGGTCATCAGCGAGGAGACCTCTTCCACCCTCCGCGGTATGCTGGAGAGCGTGGTGGCCGGCCCCTCCGCCTCTGGCCGTAACGCCTACATGGCGGGCTACCGCATCGGCGGTAAGACCGGTACCTCCCAGAAGCGAGACGAAACTTCCGGCGACCTGATCTGTTCCTTCATGGGCTTTGCCCCTGTGGATAACCCCAAGGTGCTGGTGCTGCTGGCCTACGACTCCCCCGAGCAGTCGGCCTCCAACTCCAACTACACCCCCTCCGGCACCTACATCAGCGGCGGTAACATCGCCGCCCCCATGGCCGGGCAGCTGCTGGCCGACATTCTGGACTACATGGGTGTGGAGAAGCAGTATACCACCGACGAGCTGGAAGCTTCGGACACCACCATGATCAACGTCACCGGCTATGAGCTCACCGTGGCCAAGGGCCTGCTCACCGACCGCGGTATCCGTTGCCGCACCGTGGGCAGTGGCAATACCGTCACCGGGCAGCTGCCCGCCTCCGGTGTGACCATCCCCGGCAGCTCCACCGTGATCTTGTATCTGGGCGAAGAGGTGCCCAAGGACAAGGTAAAGGTGCCCGACCTGGAGGGCTTGAGCCCCTCGGAGGCCAAAAATACCCTGGAAGAGATGGGCCTATTCCTGCGTGCCACAGGTGTGACCGATGACGGCGGCAACCTGGAGGCCATCAACCAGAGCATCGCCGCCAATACCGAGGTATCACCGGGCACCGTGGTGGAAGTGAGGTTTGTCAGCAGTGTTATCGACTACGCCGATCAAGAACTCCCAGATTGATGACCCCATTGCCGTGGTGGGGCGGGGCAACACCGCCACGGCCCACCTGCTGCGCCGATTGACCGGGGCACCGGTGGTGGAATTGACCCCATATGAGGCCGCCATGGCTGGGGACGACACGTCCCGCTACCAGGCTGTGGTGGTGGAAAACTTCGAGCCCCGGGACCGCCGCACCCTATCCCCCTGTGCGGTGGCCCGGTGGGAGCTATCCCGGCGGGCCGGGGTCACCGTGGTGGCCCTGGACGACGGGGAGGGGCGGCGGACGGCCCGGGCCATGAGGGGCCGGGTGTTCGCCTACTCCGACGGCAGGCCCCAGGCGGACCTCACCGCCAAAAATGTCTGTCTGCGCCGCCAGCGGGTGGAGTTTGAGGCTCTCACCCGAGACGATTTGCTCCGGGTGCGGGTACCCCGGGGGCAGGGCGGCCTCTATGAGAGCCTGGCCGCCTTGGCGGCGGCTGTGGCGCTGGGCGTGCCGCTGGAGCAGGCGGCCCAGCGTTTGAACCAATCCTAGATACAAAAGAGAGAGTGGAGGTTAATAAACCATGATGAGTTTCGCAGCGGCGGCAACCGCCTTTCTGGTCACTGCGGTGGTGGGTAAGTTCCTGATTCCCGTCCTCCGGGCCATGAAGGCCGGCCAATCCATCAAAGAGATTGGCCCCAACTGGCACATGACCAAGCAGGGTACCCCCACCATGGGCGGTATTATGTTTATGGTGGGCATCACGGTGGCGGTGCTGATCTTCTGTTGGAAGGACCTGATGAGCGGAGACTATTCCGCCCTCATCGTGCTGGGCTTGGCCCTGGTATACGGGGGGATTGGCTTCATCGACGACTTTGCCAAGGTGCGCAAGCACGAGAACACCGGCCTCACCGCCGGGTGGAAGCTGCTGCTGCAGCTGGCCGTGTCCGTGGCCTTCCTGGCCCTGATGCGCAATTTCGGCTATCTCTCCCCCAACCTGTACGTCCCCTTTGCCAACATCGACATTCCTCTGCCCTGGGCGGTGTACCTGGTGTTTGCCGCCTTCGTGCTGGTGGGCTGTGTCAACTCGGTGAACCTCACCGACGGCCTGGACGGCTTGGCGGGCTCTGTGACCCTGCCCGTGGCCATCTTCTTCTCCCTGCTGGCTGCCTGGTGGGATAAGGGCAGTGTGGGTGCCTTTGCCGCCGCTCTGGCCGGAGGCATTCTGGGCTTCCTCATTTACAATTTCTATCCCGCCAAGGTGTTCATGGGGGATACCGGCTCCCTGTTTTTGGGCGGCGCCGTGTGCGGCATGGCCTTCGCCGTGGACGCACCCCTCATCCTCATCCCCGTGGGTATCATCTACATCGCTGAGACCATGAGCGATATCATCCAGGTGACCTACTTCAAGCTCACCCACGGCAAGCGTATTTTCCGTATGGCCCCCCTCCACCACCACCTGGAGCTGGGTGGGTGGAGCGAGGTGCGCATTGTGCTCACCTTTACCGCCATCACCGTGGCCTTCTGTCTGCTGGCCTTCGCCGGCGTGATGTACCGCTACGGCGTATAACAGGACCTGATTCCAGGCCCTACTTCGCATTTTTCGTTCCGGGAAGGAGGCGCACCCGTGCGCAAAACAGCCAAACGAGATCTCACCATAGAGCAGCAGCTGGCCCGGGGGCCGCTGGACCTGCCCTACCTGGCCCTGGTGCTGCTGCTGACGGCCATCGGCCTGGTTATGCTGCTCTCGGCCTCCTACGCTTCTGCCTACTACAACTTGGACCCCAGCGTGGACACCGGAGGCAACCCCTATTACTACTTTTTGGGACAGCTGAAGTTTGCCGTGGCAGGTGTGGTCGGCATGTATATCGTGTCGAAAATCGACTACCAGTGGTGGCGGGGGCTGTCTGTACCCGCCCTTGCGGGCAGTATCTTCCTGCTGATTCTGGTCTTTACCCCTCTGGGACGGTCCAGTAACGGCGCACGGCGCTGGCTGGACATCGGCTTCTCCTTCCAGCCCTCCGAGCTGGTGAAGGTGGCGGTGATTCTGTTCTTCGCCGCCCGGCTGTCCAAGCGGAAGGACCAGATCAAAGCGCCCCCCAAGAAGTGGAATCGGCGTACCCTCCGGGGGCGCATGGGAGAGTTTGCCGAGAACATCGGCCTGCTGGAGCTGATTCCCTACGGGGTGATTCTGCTGTTTATCCTCTTTTTGCTCTACAAGCAGCCCCACATGTCCGGTATGATTCTGGTGTGCTCGGGGGCGGCGGCGGTACTGTTCGCCTCGGGCATCCGGCTGTATTGGTTTGTGGGCGGCGGCGCTGCCGTGGGTGCGGCGCTGCTCTTCCTCATTACCCAGACCGAGTACATGACCGCCCGTATGCAGTCCTGGCTCAACCCTGGCAGCGATCTGCGGGGAGACGGCTATCAGCTGTGGCAGTCCCAGATTGCCATCGGCTCCGGCGGCCTGCTGGGCACCGGGCTGGGTAACAGCCGCCAGAAGTACATGTTCCTCCCCGAGGAGCACAACGACTTTGTATTCGCCATTGTCTGTGAGGAGCTGGGGCTTATCGGCGCCTGCCTCATCATTATCCTCTTCGCCCTGCTCATCGTCCGGGGCTATTGGCTGGCCCTCCACGCCCGAGACCGCTTCGGCAGCCTGATGATCGTGGGTATCAACACCCAGCTGGCGGCCCAGGTCATCCTGAACATCGGCGTGGTCACCGGCGCTCTGCCCACCACCGGTATCTCTCTTCCCTTCTTCAGCTACGGCGGCACCGCCTTGATGGTGCAGCTGGCAGAAGTGGGCCTGATCTTAGCGGTGTCCAGGCAAATCGTGGCGCCAAAGGAAGAGTAGGAGGGGGAGCATGAAGGTACTGTTTACCTGCGGCGGCACGGCGGGGCACGTCAACCCGGCCCTGGCCGTGGCCCAGACCTTTGAAAAATACCATCCCGGCTGTCAGGTCCTCTTTGTGGGGGCCGAGAAGGGGATGGAAAAGCGATTGGTGGAGCAGGCGGGGTATCCCATCCGCTGCGTGAAGGTGTCCACCTTCGAGCGGCAGCTGAGTTGGAAGATCATCCGCCACAACTTCAAAAGCGTGTTTAAAGTGCCGGTGGGGCAGTGGCAGGCCTCCCGGATTTTGCGACAGTTCAAGCCCGACCTGGTGGTGGGCACCGGTGGCTACGCCTCCTTTCCCGCTGTGCGGGAGGCCACCCGCATGGGCATCCCCACCGCCATTCACGAGTCCAACGCCTTCCCCGGCCTCACCACTCGGGTGCTGGCCAAGCGGGTGGACCTGGTGATGGTGGGCTTCCCCGAGGCGGCGGAGTATTATACCCACGCCAAAAAAGTGGCGGTGACAGGTACCCCGGTGCGGGGTGCCTTTTTCCGCCTGGACCGGGAGCAGGCCCGACGGGAGCTGCGCATCACCGACGACAAGCCTCTGGTGGTGTCCTTCTGGGGCTCCCAGGGGGCCCGGGACATGAACCTTATGACCGAGGACTTTGTGCAGCGGTGGGTGGAGGAGGGCAGACCCTTCCACTACATCCACAGCGGTGGCCGGGACTATGAGACCATGGCCCAACACCTCAAAGAGCGGGGCGTGTCGGTGACGGACCAGGAGGTGCGCCCCTACATTGACAACATGCCCACGGTGATGGCAGCTGCCGACCTGGTGATCTGTCGGGCTGGGGCCTCCACTCTGGGCGAGCTCACTGCCATGGGCAAGCCTGCGGTGCTGGTGCCCTCTCCCTATGTAGCCGCCAACCATCAGTTTAAAAACGCCAAGGTGTTGGCGGACCGTGGGGCGGCGGAGCTGCTGGAGGAAAAAAACTGCTCCGGCCAGAGCTTGTACGACACTGCGGTATCCCTGCTGGCCAACGCCGACAAGCGCCGGGAGATGAGCCGGGCCATGAAGGAACTGGCCACTCCCCGAGCGGCCGAGGATATCTATAAGGCTCTGATGGAACTTCTTTAACCCTTTTCCCTTTTCTTTCATAGAATGTGCCAATGGAAGGAAAGGGAGGCGTTTTCATGAGCGTCATGTACATACAGGGCGGTGCCCCACTGGAGGGGGCATGGCGGGTCCAAGGGGCGAAAAACAGTGTGCTCCCCGTTTTGGCGGGGTGCCTGCTGGCCCCCCAGCCGGTGGTGATTCGCAACTGTCCCCGCCTGTCCGACGTGGACGCCGCCGTGGACATCCTCCAACACCTGGGGGCCAGCTGCCGCTGGGAGGGGGAGGAACTGGTGGTGGATGCCGGGCAAGCCTCGGGCACCGCCATTGACGAGGGCCGTATGCGGGCCATGCGGTCCTCCATTATGTTTCTGGGACCTCTGGCCGCCCGGATGGGGGAGGCCACTCTAACCTATCCCGGTGGCTGTGAGTTGGGGCCCCGGCCCATCGACCTGCACCTGGAGGCCCTGCGGGCCATGGGGTGCCAGGTGGAGGAGCAAGACGGCACCATCACCTGCCGGGGCCGTCCCCGGGGCGGAGTGGTGACCTTGAGATTCCCCAGCGTGGGGGCCACGGAAAATGCCATGTTGTGCGGGGCAGGGGCGGTGGAGGACACCACCATTGTCAACGCCGCCCGGGAGCCGGAGATTGTCCAGCTCCAGCAGTTTCTCAACGCCCTGGGCGGTGAGGTGACGGGTGCCGGAGGCAGCGTCATCACCGTCCGGGGTGGGCGACCCCTCCACGGCGGAGCGATCTCCATTTTGGGCGACCGCATTGTGGCGGCCACTCTGCTGTCCGGGGTGGCGGCGGCAGGGGGCGAGGTGGAGCTCCAGGGCGTGGACTGGCGGCACCTGTCCACGGTGCTCCAGCTGTTTGAGCAGGGGGGATGCCGGGTGCGCAGCGCACCGGGCCGCATCTGGTTTTGCCGTAGGGGAGATATCCCCATGAAGTCGGTGGGGCCGGTGGCCACTGCCCCCTATCCCGGCTTTCCCACCGACGCCCAGGCTCCGGTGATGGCGGCCTTTGCCACTGCCCGGGGTACCACCATTTTTCAAGAGACCATGTTCTCCCGCCGCTTCGGCCATGTGCCGGAATTGCGGGAGATGGGAGCGGATATCTCCCTCCACGGCCAAGGGGCGTGGGTGCGGGGAGTGAAGCGGCTCCACGGGGCCCAAGTGTCCGCCACCGACCTGCGGGGCGGGGGCGCACTGGCCGTGGCCGCCCTGGGGGCCCAGGGTGAGACCCAGCTGCGAGGTGTAGAACACATCGACCGGGGCTATGAGCGCCTGGAGGAGATTTTTAACCGCCTGGGGGCCCAGATACAGCGCAGATAAATTTACCACAGAGGTGATTTGGCATGGCACGTGAGCGGAAGCACCCCCGGCGCACCAGGCGCCGAGGCCGGTTTCGTTTTTTCTATAAATTGATCTCTCTGGTGGCAGTGGTAGCAGCCATTGTCACCGCCTGTGTCATCTTCTTCCGCGTCAATGAGGTGAAGGTAGAGGGCAACTCCCACTACACCGCCCAGGAGATCATTGACGCCTCGGAGATCGAGATGGGGGATAACCTGGTGACCCTGTGGACTTGGCAGATCAACCAGCTGGTGGGCAGCAAGCTGCCCTATGTCCAGCGGGTGGTGGTGGGCCACACCTTCCCGGACAAGGTGACCCTCCAGGTGGTGGAGCGCACGGTGGCCGCCACCGTGGAAGGCAATGGCCGCCAATGGCTCATGGCCTCCGACGGCTACCTGCTGGAGACCACCAACCAAAACCAGGGCATTGCCATTGTGGGCCTGGAGGTGGTGGACCCCCAGGCGGGCCAGCCCATGCAGGTCAGCGAAGCGGACCAGTCCAAGGGGGAGGCCATCGTCCCTCTGATGGAGGCCTTGGACCAGGCGGGGAAGCTGAGCCAGTGTACCCAGTTTGACTGCTCGGCAGCCTCTTCCATTCTGGTCAACTACGGCATCCATCAGCTGCGGTTCCCCCTCCACGGGGACTATGCCCAGATGCTCAACCTGTTCCAGGCGGCTTTGGACAGCGGGCAGGTCCCCAACGAGCCCCGGGTGTTTGACTTTACCATCTTGGATAACCGGGTGTTCATGCAAAATCCCAAGCAGTCTGACAAGCCGGAGCCCAGCCAGGACCCGGACGCCACAGCTTCGGACGCTCCGGACCCCGCGGCCTCCCAGTCTCCGGACCCTGAGCCTTCGGCCTCCACAGAGCCCGCAGCCTCGGCGTCCCCGGAGCCCTCTGCCGCTCCAGAAGCGTGAGACCCATGAGTCCCCATCCCGCCCATGTGTGCGGGGTGGGGGCTTTTTTCGTTTTATTGGCTGGAACTGCCAAAAGGACGCGACAAAATTCTGCAAAAAAACTTGCATTTCACTATTGACCCCGTGAGGAAAAGCCGCTAAAATAAAATGTGATTTGTAGTCTGGATTATTGCAGGCATTGACACAAACTGTTTTGGATATAGGAGGGTCATATTTATGGCTTTTGTCATGGATTCTGAGGTAAAAAGTGGCGACACCTTGAAGGTCATCGGTGTCGGCGGCGGCGGTTGTAACGTGGTCAACCGCATGGTGCGTGTGGGCATGCAGGGCGTGGAGTTCATTGCTGTGAACACCGACCGTCAGTGCCTGGCCGCCTCCGAGGCCACCCAGAAGCTGCCCATCGGCGAGAAGCTCACCGCCGGTAAGGGCGCTGGCGCCAACCCCGAGGTGGGCCGTGAGTCCGCCAAGGAGAGCAAGGACCAGATTTCCGCTCTGCTGGACAACACCGACATGGTGTTCGTCACCGCCGGTATGGGCGGCGGCACCGGCACCGGCGCCGCTCCCGTGGTGGCTGAGATCGCCAAGTCCCGTGGTATCCTCACTGTGGGTGTGGTCACCAAGCCCTTCAGCTTTGAGGGCCGCCGCCGTATGGACCAGGCCATGAAGGGCATTGAGGAGCTGCAGTCCAAGGTGGACTCCCTGGTCATCATCCCCAACGACCGCCTCCAGTACGCCACCGACGAGAAGATCACCTTCGCCAACGCCTTCGCCATCGCCGACGATGTGCTGCGTCAGGCTGTGCAGTCCATCTCCGACCTGATCACCACCACTGGTCTGATCAACCTGGACTTCGCCGACGTCACCGCCGTCATGAAGGATGCCGGTCTGGCCCACATGGGCGTGGGCCGCGCCGCCGGTAAGAACCGCGCGGAGGAGGCCACCCGTCTGGCCATCAACAGCCCCCTGCTGGAGACCTCCATCCAGGGCGCCAAGGGCATCATCGTCAACATCACCGGTCCCATGGACATCGGTCTGGACGAGGTGGAAGTGGCCGCCGAGATGGTCAAGGAAGTGGCCGATCCCGACGCCCTGTTCATGATGGGCGCTGCCTTTGACGACTCCCTCCAGGATGAGATCCGGGTCACCGTCATCGCCACCGGCTTCGGCGGCGTGAGCAACCCCACTCCCGGCAAGGAGGAGGCTGAGCAGCCCAAGGAGAAGGAGAAGGACCCCTTCGACGACATCTTCCAGATTTTCCAGAATAAGTAATCCATATTCACTCGTGCCGCTGCTTTTTGCAGCGGCACGAGCGCTATTTTATCAACAGGAGAGATGGACCATGACGGTACGGGGACGGTTTGCCCCCAGTCCCAGCGGGCGGATGCACCTGGGCAATCTGCTGGCGGCGCTGCTGGCCTGGCTGGATGTGCGCAGCCAGGGCGGGGTGATGGTGCTGCGCATTGAAGACCTGGACCCCCAGCGGTGCTCTCTGGACAAGGCAGCTCAGCTGGTGGAGGATTTACAGTGGCTGGGCCTGGACTGGGACGAGGGCGGCTTAGAGCCGGAGTATTGCCAGTCCCAACGCTCCCACCACTATGAGGCGGCGTTCCGGCGCCTGGAAGAGCTGGGGCTGATCTACCCCTGCTACTGCACCCGGGCGGAGCGCCTGGCCGCCTCGGCCCCCCACGCCTCGGACGGGGCGGTGGTGTATTCAGGCCGCTGCGCCCACCTCACGGCCCAGCAGCAGCAGGACCTGGAGGCAGCGGGGAGACGCCCGGCCTTCCGGGTGCGGGTGCCCCGAGAGGAGATTACCATAGAGGACGGCCACATGGGCCCCTACACCCAGCAGCTGGACCGGGACTGCGGGGACTTCATTGTCCGCCGCTCCGACGGGGTGTGGGCCTATCAGCTGGCTGTGGTGGTGGACGACGCCCTCATGGGCGTGAGCCACGTGGTGCGGGGCTGTGATCTGCTCTCCTCGTCCCCCGCCCAGGCGTGGTTACACCGGACCCTGGGGTATGAGCCGCCCCAGTTTTACCACCTGCCTCTGCTGGTGGACGCCCAGGGGCGGCGGCTATCCAAGCGGGACCGGGACCTGGATATGGGGGTGCTGCGAGAGAAATACACGCCCCAGGAGCTGGTGGGCTGGCTGGGCTGGCTGGCGGGTTTGCAAGATAAGCCAAAAAGTGCCACACCGGACCAGCTGATTTCCCGGTTCCACTGGTCAAAAGTACCGAAAACGTCCATTGTTGTCGGTTCAACTTGACACCCTTTTTTCCAGAGCGTAAAATAAAATATCAATACAATTTTGGAGGAGTGGTAAAATGTCGCAGATTCAATACAATGACAAATTTGTAAAAATGGGTCTGACCTTCGACGACGTGCTGCTGATTCCTGCCGAGAGCAACGTGCTCCCCGCAGACATCGACCTGCACACCCGTCTCACCCGCAAGATCACCCTGAATATCCCTGTGGTGAGTGCCGCCATGGACACGGTCACCGAGTCCCGGATGGCCATCGCCCTGGCCCGGGAAGGCGGTCTGGGTATCATCCACAAGAATATGTCCATCGGCGCTCAGGCCGAGCAGGTGGACATGGTCAAGCGCAGTGAGAACGGCGTTATCACCAACCCCTTCTTCCTCGGCCCAGGCCACACCCTGGCTGAGGCAGACGAGCTGATGGCGAAGTACCGCATCTCTGGTGTGCCCATCTGCGACAACGGCAAGCTCATTGGTATCATCACCAACCGTGATATGAAGTTTGAGACTGACATGTCTCAGCTCATTGACAACGTGATGACCAAGGACAACCTGGTCACCGCTCCCGAGGGCACCACCCTCCAGGAGGCCCGTGAGATCCTCCGCCGCCACAAGATTGAGAAGCTGCCCATCGTGGACAGCGAGAACCACCTGAAGGGCCTCATCACCATCAAGGACATCGACAAGGCCCAGGTGTACCCCAACTCTGCCCGTGATGAGAAGGGCCGCCTGATGGTAGGCGCCGCCATCGGCGTCACCGCCGACGTGCTGGACCGTGTGGCCGCCCTGGTGGAGGCTGGCGCTGACGTGCTGTGCCTGGACTCCGCTCACGGCCACTCCCAGAACATCCTCAACTGCGTCAAGCGCATCAAGAGCCTGTACCCCGACGTGCAGCTCATCGCCGGCAACGTGGCCACTGCCGAGGGCACTCGCGCCCTCATCGAGGCTGGCGCCGACTGCGTGAAGATCGGTATCGGCCCCGGCTCCATCTGCACCACCCGTGTGGTGGCTGGTATCGGCGTGCCTCAGATCACCGCCGTGTACGACGCCGCCCGTGTGGCCGCGGAGTACGACGTGCCCATCATCGCCGACGGCGGTATCAAGTTCTCCGGCGACATCGCCAAGGCCATTGCCGCTGGCGGCAACGTGGTTATGCTGGGCTCCCTGCTGGCTGGCTGCGAGGAGTCCCCCGGCGACACCGAGGTCTACCAGGGCCGTCAGTTCAAGGTCTACCGTGGCATGGGCTCTCTGGGTGCCATGGCCTGCGGCTCCAAGGACCGTTACTTCCAGCAGAACAACAAGAAGCTGGTGCCCGAAGGCGTGGAAGGCCGCGTGCCTTACAAGGGACCTGTGGCCGACACCATCTATCAGATGATGGGCGGCCTGAAGGCCGGTATGGGCTACTGCGGCTGCGGCACCATCGACGAGCTGCGCACCAAGGCCCAGTTCACCCAGATCACTGCCGCCGGTCTCCGGGAGTCTCACCCCCACGATATCTACATCACCAAGGAAGCTCCCAACTACACCGTCAATCCCCAATAATTCTTCGAAAAAATTCCAGAATTTTTTCGAGGGGATGCAGCCCGCTGCATGCATAATCGGGTCAAAGGACGACCCGATTCCACACTGGCGGGCTGAGAGAAGTGTTTTTTCCGATGCGCATGTCCTCGGAAAAAACGCCATTCCAATTTATTTTCCCGCCAGCGGGCGGGAAAACTCTGCCGAGGGCTTTGGCCCATGCAAGCAAGTCCGAATTTCTTGTATGGACGTTGGCTTTTTGACAGTCTTCATCTGCCACAGAGGGAAACCTCTGTGGCAGATTTTTTCATTGCATTCAGTAGCGAAAATCCATATAATGTGGGGAAAGGAGGGATACCCGTTGGAACATCAGATGTTAGACCAGGAGAGAGAGACAGCGGAGGAGACCTCTGAACGGCTGGGGCGGGCACCTCAGCGAACCTCGCAGAAACGGAAACGGCCGGGGAAAACCTGGGTGATGGCCCTGTGTCTGTTGGCGGCCATCTTCGGCGGCCTGTGCTGGAAGGTGTATCAGCTCCACAACCGGGTGGAGTGGCTGCTGGAGAACACTGTGGCCAAGAGCACCATCCGGGACCTGGCCTACCAGTACGGCCTCACCACCACCTTTCTCCAAAAGCTGTTCCCCCAGTCCTATGTGTACATGGGGGCCAACGGCATCACCATTTCGCCTCTCAAGGACGATCTGGCCCAGCACAGCTACGACTGGAGCGGGCTGAGTGAGGAGAACGGACGATATCAGTATACCGCCCCAGACGGCACCCAGGCTCTGGCTGGGGTGGATGTATCCACCTACAATGGGGACATCGACTGGGCGGCGGTGAAGGCTGACGGCATCTCCTTTGCCATGATACGCCTGGGCTTCCGGGGCTACGGGGAGACAGGCAACCTGGTGCTGGATGACAAGTTCCAGCAAAACATCCAGGGAGCCACCCAGGCGGGGCTAGACGTGGGGGTGTACTTCTTCTCCCAGGCCGTCACCGTGGACGAGGCGGTGGAGGAGGCAGAGTATGTGCTGGACGCCCTGGAGGGGGATTCCATCACCTACCCCGTGGTGTTTGACCTGGAGCAGGTGGCCCATGACGAGGCCCGCACCGACGATCTGAGCGTGGAGACTGCCACGGAAATCACCCAGGCGTTTTGCCAAACCATTGCCCAGGCGGGCTATCAGCCTATGATTTACGGCAATGTCACGTGGCTCATGGACCGCATCGACCTGACCCAGCTCACCGAGTACCAGCTGTGGCTGGCTCAGTATCAGAGCACCCCTACCTTCCCCTATCAGTTTACCATGTGGCAGTACAGCCATCAGGGCAGCGTGGCGGGGATTGAGGGGAATGTGGACCTGAATCTACTGCTGACGACCTTGTCCTGAGATGCGTACAACAACCAAAACCACCCATCTGACCTTGCTCGGATGGGTGGTTTTCTTATGATATTGGGTATGGTAGAATAGGAAAAAACTCAGGAAGGAGTGAGAGACTTTGCTCACCCTATTGTATGCCCGGGCGGGGCAGGAAATACGAAGAGACTTGCTGGAGCGGCTGGGGGCGTCCCCGGCCCAGCGCCGCCTGCTGCTGGTGCCTGAGCAGTACTCCCACGAGAGCGAGCGGGCCATGTGCCAGGTGCTGGGAAACGGAGCCTCCCGCACCTGCGAGGTGCTCTCCTTCACCCGACTGGCCGGACGGCTGCGGGAGGTGGCAGGGGGCGGCGCCGCCCCGGTGCTGGACGGGGGCGGGCGGATGCTGCTGATGTACGCCGCCCTGCGTCAGTGCGCCCCCCAGCTGCGTATCTACCGCTCCCCCTCCCGAAAGCCCGCCTTCCTCACCCACGTGCTGGCCACCATCGACGAGTGCAAGAGCTGCTGTGTGCAGCCTCAGCAGCTTTTAGAGGCCGGGGAGGAGCTGGGGGGCCAGCAGGGGGACAAGTGGCGGGACATTGGCCTACTCTACGCCGCCTATGAGGCCCTGGCGGCTCAGGGAGCCGCCGACCCCCGCAGCCGCCTGGACGTGCTGGCCCAGCAGCTCACCGAGACGGGCTGGGCCCAGGGCAAAGAAATCGCCGTATTCGGCTTCACCGACTTCACCCCCCAGGAGGAGCAGGTGCTGGAGCAGCTGATACACCAGGCCCATGTCACCGTGGCCCTGGTATGTGACCCAGACAACGACCCCGAGGGCATCTTTGAGCCCGCCCTGCGGGCCGCCTCCCGGCTCAAGCGTCTGGCTCGCCGGGGCGGGACAGGGGTGGAGGAGCAGAGCCTCCACCGCCCCCAGCCCAGCCACCCGGCCCTGGCCTGGATGGAGGGCTACCTGTACGGGCCCCTGCCTGATCCCTGGACAGCGGAATGCCCTGTGACCCTGGCCCAGGCCGCCACCCCTCGGCAGGAGGTGGAGTGGGCGGCCAGTGAGATTGTGGCGTTGCTGCGCACGGGAGACGTGCGGTGCCGGGACATTGTGGTGTGTCCCCGGCGGCTGGAGGGGTACGGGGAGCTGGTGGAGAGCGTCTTTGCCCAGTACGGCATCCCCGTCTACCTCAGCGCCATGGAGGACGTGCTGCGCCACCCGGTGCTGGCCCTGGTCACTTCGGCTTTGGCGGCGGCTGCCCAGGACTACCCCTATGAGGAGCTGTTCCGCTACCTGAAAACCGACCTCACCCCCCTGACCCAGGACCAGCGGGACACGCTGGAGAACTACGTCCTCACCTGGAACATCAAGGGGAGCCTGTGGACCCGGAAAAAGCCCTGGAACATGCACCCCCAGGGGTACGGCCTCCCCTTCTCGGAGGAGGACACCGCTCTGGTGCAGCGACTGGACAATCTGCGCCGCCAGGTCATCGCCCCTCTGGAGCGGATGCGTAAGTGTCCCGACCAGGGAGGAGCCGGGCGGGCCCAGGCCCTCTATCAGCTGTTGGAGGACATCGACCTGCCCAAGCGCCTGGAAGAGCGGGCGGCCAGCCTGGAGCGCCGGGGCGACCTGAACACTGCCGCCCAGTACCGCCAGCTGTGGGATATTGTGGTGGGTGGCCTGGAGCAGTGCGCCCTGCTGCTGGGGGATACCCAGCTGGAGATGGAGGAGTTTGCCCGCCTCTTCGCCCTGGTGCTCAGCCAGTACGACGTGGGAGCCATCCCCGTGTCCCTGGACCGGGTCACGGTCGGCGAGGCCCCCCGCATGGCCCACAAGGAGTGCAAATACCTGTTTTTCCTGGGGGCGGACTCCACCGCCATCCCCAGCTGTGCCCCCGCCGCCGGACTCTTCTCCGACCAGGACCGGGAGGCTCTGGCGGCCTTGGAGGTGGAGCTGGCCTCCCGGCAGGAGGAGCAGCTGCGGCGAGAATTGACCATCGTGTACGAGACCTGTGCTCGCCCCACCCAGGGGCTGTATGTCAGCTACGCCCAGCAGGACGGGGCGGGGCAGGAGCGGGGGCCCAGCTTCCTCTATGAGCGGCTCACCCAGCTGTTTCCCACTGCCCGACACGGCGACCCCGCCGACGTGGCCTGTCGTCTGGCCGCCCCCGGCCCCGCCTTAGAGGCGGCGGGACGAGTGGGGCAGGTGCGGACGGTGTTGTCCCAGCTGCCCGACATGCGGGACCGGGTGCAGCGGCTCCAGGAGGCGGGACAGTGGCGGCGCGGCCGCCTGTCCCCCCAGGGGGTGCGTACCTTGTACGGCAAGGCGGTGCCCATGTCCGCCACCCGGCTGGACCTGTACCAGTCCTGTCACTTCTGCCACTTCCTCCGGTTTGGACTCAAGGCCCAGCCCCGGAAGCGGGCCAAGTTCGCCCCCTCTGACTACGGCACCTTTGTCCATGCGGTGCTGGAGGAAGTGCTGGGCCAGCACCCCGCCCCAGAGCAGTGCCGGGCCCTGGCCAAGGAGGCGGCGGACCGCTATGAAACCGAGGTGCTCCAGGGCCTGGAGGACGAGACTGCCCGGTTCCGCTGGCTCTTCGACCGCATGAAACAGTCGGTGCTCACCGTGGTGGACAGCGTGGCCGGGGAGCTGTCCGCCTCCCAGTTCGTCCCCGTGTGGCTGGAGCTGGGCTTCGGCCGCGGGGAGCAGCTGCCCCCGGTGGAGGTGGAGCAGGACGGCATTACCCTGCGTCTGTCCGGCTTTGTGGACCGGGTGGACAGCTGGGAGCACGAAGGAAAGCGCTACCTGCGGGTGGTGGACTATAAAACCGGAAAGAAGGCCTTCGACTTTGCGGAGGTGGAGGACGGGCGGGGCTTACAGATGCTCCTCTACCTCTTCGCCCTCAGCCGCAACGGCGAGGCCCTGTTTGGAGACCAGACCCTCATCCCCGCCGGGGTGCTGTATGTGCCTGCCCGCACCGCTCTGGTGGACGGCAGCCGCAACACCGACCCTCAAGCGGTGGCCCAGGAGCAGGAAAAACAGCTTCGCCGCCAGGGGCTGGTGCTGGATGACCCGGCGGTCATTGACGCCATGGAGGAGGCTCCAGACGGCAAATACCGCTATCTGCCCATCAACTCCCGCAACCGGGACTGCCTGGTCAATGCCGAGCAGATGCAGGAGCTGGACGAGTATGTCACCCAGGTGCTGCGCCAGGCCGCCAGCCAGGTGGCGGTGGGCAACATTGACGCCGACCCCTATTGGCGGGACGCCCAGCACAACGCCTGTCAGTGGTGTGAGTTCCGCTCCGCCTGCCACTTTGAGGAGTGCCTGGGGGACACCCTGCGCCGGAGACGGAGCAAGCGGGCGGTGGAATTTTGGAATTGGATGAAGGACCGAATGGGAGGTGGAGACCATGGCAATTGAACTCACTCGCCAGCAGCAGGCGGTGGTGGATAATCGGGGGGGCGACCTGCTGGTGTCTGCGGCCGCCGGTTCCGGCAAGACCCGGGTGTTGGTGGAGCGTCTGATGCAGCGCATCGAGCAGGGGGAAGATGTGGACCGCTTCCTGGTCATCACCTTCACCAATGCCGCCGCCGCGGAGCTGCGGGACCGCATTGCCGCCGCCATCCATGCCCGGCTGGCCCAAAGACCCAACGACCGCCACCTGCGCCGCAATGCTACTCTAGTCTATCAGGCCCAGATCTGCACCATTGACGCCTTCTGTCTGGACTTCTTGCGCCAATGGGGCCACCTGGCCGGGCTGGACCCGGACTTCCGCCTGTGTGACCAGGGCACCGGGGAGGAGCTGCGGAGGGAGGCCCTGGAGGAGGTGCTGGAGAGGAGGTACGCCAACATTGCAAACGATCCGGGCTTCCAGGCCCTGGCCGACAGCATGGCCGGGGACCGGGACGACCAGACCCTGGAGTCGGTCATTCTGGATATCCACGCCAAGGTGCAGAGCCAGGCCAGTCCCCTGGACTGGCTCATGGAGCGCAAGGCAGACTTTGATTTGACCGGGGAGACCGCCCCGGAGGACACCCCCTGGGGCAAGCTGCTCCTCTCCGATGCCCAGGAGCTGGCCCAATACTGGGCCCACACTCTGCAAGGGGTGTTGCAGGAACTGGAGGACGACCCCATTTTGTGGAACAACTATGGAGGCACCTTGGGCACCACCATTTACGGCCTGGAGCGGGTGCGGGAGGCCCAGGGCTGGGACGAGCTGGCCCAGGCCTTGCAGCAGGTGGCCTTCGAGCGCCCCAAGGCCAAGCGAGGGGACTGCGACGAGGCCCTGAAGGAGCGGGCCAAGGGATTGCGGGAGAGTTGCAAAAAGCAGCTGGAGAAGCTGCGCCAGCGCTTCCAGGTGTCCGCAGCGGAGGCCATGGAGGACCTGCGGGCCATTGCCCCCGCCATGACCGCCCTGTTGGACGTGGTGGCGGAGTTCGACCGGGCCTTTGTGGCCCTCAAGGGCCGACACCGCCTCATTGACTTTGCCGATGGGGAGCACCTCACCGCCGCCCTCCTCACCGACGGGGAGGGGAATCCCTCGCCCCTGGCCCTGGAGTGGCGCAAGCGGTATGTGGAAATCATGGTGGACGAGTACCAGGACACCAACGGGGTGCAAAACGCCATTTTTGATGCCCTGTCCCAGGGGGACAACCTGTTCCTGGTGGGAGACGTGAAGCAGTCCATCTATCGCTTTCGCCTGGCAGACCCCACCATCTTCCTGGACAAGTACCGTTGCTTTGCCCCCTGGGAGACGGCGGAAAAAGGGCAGGGGCGCACCATCCCCCTGTCCGCCAACTTCCGCTCTCGCCCGGAGGTGCTGGACGCTACCAACTTTGTCTTTCGCAACGTGATGACCCAATCCGTGGGAGAGCTGGACTACGATGAGAACCAGGCCCTGCGCCACGGGCGGCAGGATTTGCAGCCCGACCCCCAGTATGCCACCGAGCTTTGTTGTGTGGACTTGTCCCAGCTGCCCGACCAGGAGGACAAGGTGAACAAGGACCTGGTGCAGGCCCGGCTGGTGGCCCGGCGGATGAAGGAGCTGCTGGCCTCGGGGCTTCCCATCGGGGACCGCCCCCTGCGCCCCGACGACATGGTGATTTTGCTCCGCTCCCCCGGCTCCACCCTGCGGTGGTATGCCGCCGCCCTGGACGAGGCGGGTATTCCCTGGAGCGCCGAAGGGGGGAGGGAGTTCTTCGGCACCACCGAGATTTCGGTGGCCATCTCCCTGTTGCAGGTGGTGGACAACCCCCGCCAGGATGTGCCCCTGCTGGCCGTCCTCCGCTCCCCGGTGTTGGGATTCTCCCCGGACCGTCTGGCCCAGCTGCGGGCCGGGTGCTCTGGCTGCGTGTATGAGGCGGTGGAGGCGGGGGCCCAGCGGGAGGAGGCGGACTGCGTGGCCTTCCTGGCCCTCTTGGGGGAGCTGCGGGCCCTGGCCGCCGAAGAGAGCAGCCACAAGCTGCTGTGGTACATCTACCAGCGCACCGACCTGCCCGCCATCTTTGCCGCCATGCCCCAGGGCGGGGCTCGCAGAGCCAACCTCATGGCCCTGTACGAGGAGGCCAGGCGGTTTGAATCTGGAGGCCACAAGGGCCTCATGGCCTTTCTCATCCACCTCACCCGCCTGGCGGAAAACGGCCTGCCTGTCCCTGTGGAGGGGGAGAGCGTGGGGGGCGTGCGCATTCTGTCCATCCACCGCTCCAAGGGTCTGGAGTTCCCCGTGGTGTTCCTGTGCGGCTTAGAGCACCAGTTCAACACCGAGGACACCCGGTCCACCATCCTCTTCCACCCGGACTTAGGCCTGGGGCCCAAGCGGGTGGACCGCCAGCGGATGCTCCGCTACTCCACCATTGCCCGGGACGGGGTGGCTCTTCGTTTGAGCCAGCAGCTCATCGCCGAGGAGATGCGCCTTTTGTACGTGGCCATGACCCGGGCCGAGCACAAGCTCATTCTATTCACCAGCGTCAACGGCAAGAATTTGAAGCTGGACAAGCTGGCGGCCCAGGCCCAGTGCCCGCCGCCGCCCCGGCAGGTGGCGGGGGCCTCCTGCATGGCCGAGTGGGTGCTCACCCCCGCTCTGTGCCGGGAGGACAGCCAGCCCCTGTGGGATGAGCTGGGCCTCCAGCGCCCGTGCAGCGCCCCCCAGCAGGGGTACCGCTGGGACGTGAAGCTACTAACCCCCACCCAGGAGGATGCGGCCCGGGTGGGCCCCCTGGAGATGGGCGGGGAGGCAGAGCAGGGGGTGGAGCTGCCCGCTGGGTGGCAGGACGCCCTCACCTGGAGCTATCCACACCAGGTGTCTGCCCAGATGCCCTCCAAGCTTACCGCCACCCAGCTCAAGGGCCGGGATAAGGACGCCGAGGCGGCCCAGGACGGGGTGGAATATGCCCCCGCCAAGCCCACGGTGACATTGCGCCGCCCGGTGTTCCAGGGTCAGCGGCCCCTCACCCCCGCCCAACAGGGTACCGCCCTGCACATGGTGATGCAGTATCTGAACTTTGACCGCACCCATACCCTGGAGGAGATTCAGGAGGAGATTGCCCGGCTGGTGGCGATGCAGTTTATCACACCCCAGCAGGGGGAGGCGGTGGACCCAGGGCGGGTGCTGGCCTTTTTCCGGTCTCCGCTGGGCCAGCGACTGGTGGCCTCGCCCCAGATGGAGCGGGAATTTAAATTTTCCATGCTGGTGCCCGCCGCCGACTACTACCCCAACGCCGAGGCGGGGGAGGAGGTGCTGCTCCAGGGCGTGGTGGACTGCTGGTTTGTGGAGGAAGACGGCACGGTGACGGTGCTGGACTTCAAGACCGACCGGGTCAGTGAGGCCACCGTGGAGCAGCGAGCCAAGGAATATCGACCCCAGCTGGAGGCTTACAGCCGGGCCCTGTCCCAGGCTCTGGAGCGTCCGGTGGGCCGCTGTACCCTGTGGTTTTTCAGCCTGGGGGAAGAAATCAGCTGGAAAATAAAATAATTTGAAAAAGCCCTTGCTTTTTCTCCCTAAGCGTGGTAAGATACATGTTGCGTTTACATGGAGTCATTGGGCTCCTGGACTTATTTTCGAAAGAAAGAGGTGAATTCCATGAAGGAAGGCATCCATCCCAACTATCAGCAGACCACTATTACTTGCGCCTGTGGCAACGTGATCGAGACTGGTTCTACTAAGAAGGACATTAAGGTGGAAGTCTGCTCCAAGTGTCACCCCTTCTACACCGGTAAGCAGAAGATGGTGGACACCGGCGGACGTGTCAGCCGCTTCAACAAGAAGTTCGGTTTGGGCTAATCTTATGGTTTCTTTCAAGGAGACGTTGCAGTGTGCAACGTCTCCTTGTCTTTTTATGCAAAGGTGCATATAATGAAACTATCAAAGATACAAGGAGGCTACCATCATGTTGAAAAAAGTGGAACCCAAGGAGTTGGACTTTAACGTCTTTTCCGCCATTGGTGACCAGTGGATGCTCATTACCGCCGGGGACAAGGAGGACTGCAACACCATGACCGCCTCCTGGGGTGGCCTGGGCATCCTGTGGGGCAGCCCCATTGCCATTGCCTATATCCGGCCCCAGCGGTACACCAAGGAGTTTGTGGACCGTGAGGAGTATTTCACCCTTTCTTTCTTTGGCCCTGAGTACCGTCCTCAGCTGGCCCTGTGCGGGTCCAAGAGCGGCAGAGATGTGGACAAGGTGGCAGAGTGCGGCTTCACCGTGGCCACAGCAGCGGGGGACGCCCCGTATTTTGAAGAAGCGGACATGGTGCTGGTGTGCCGCAAGCGCATGGCCCAGCGCATGAATCCCTCCTATATCCCGGAGGACGTGCGGGAGAAGTGGTACCCGGAGGGAGATTACCACACCATGTACATCGGGGAGATTGTGGAGGCCCTGGTCAAACACCATTGAACGGACACCATGTGCCCGTTCAATGGTGGAGTGTTGCAGCCCACTGCGCGCAAGGCTTGCCCAAAGGACGGGCAAGCCTCACACTTGCGGGCTGAGAAGTGTTTTTCCCGATGCGCATGTCCTCGGGAAAAACGGGATTTCAATTGATTTCCCCGCCTGGGGGCGGGGAAACTCTGCCGAGGGCACGGTCCGAGCAAGACGAATGTTAGAGGAGTTTCTATGTTCGAAGATACACAAGTAAAAGAAATTAACCGCGCCATCCTGGTGGGGCTCAACGCCCCCAGCCTCACCAGGGAGGAGAACGCCACCGAGGAGACCCTGGAGGAGCTGGCGGCTCTGTTGGACACCGCTGGGGGCACCTGCCTGGGCACCGTGCTGCAAAATCGGCCCAATCCCGAGCCCCGCACCTTCATCGGCGAGGGCAAAACCGCCGAGATCAAGGAGCTGGTGGGGACTCTGGGGGCGGACATTGTCATCTTTGACAACCCCCTCTCGCCCTCTCAGCAGCGGGTGCTCACCGAGGAGCTGGGGGTGACGGTGATGGACCGGGCCGCCCTCATTCTGGACATCTTCGCCAAGCGGGCCCGCACCAGCGAGGGCCGCTTGCAGGTGGAGCTGGCCCAGTACAAGTATCTGCTGCCCCGCCTGACCGGCATGTGGAAGCACCTGGAGCGGCAGGAGGGCGCCATCGGCACCCGTGGCCCCGGTGAGACCCAGCTGGAGAGCGACCGCCGCCACATCCACCGGAAAATTGCCAAGCTGGAGGATGAGCTCAAGGACGTGCGCCGGGTGCGGGCCACCCAGCGGGAGCGCCGGGAGAAAAACGAGGTGCCGGTGGTGGCCATCGTGGGCTACACCAACGCCGGAAAGTCCACCTTGCTCAACGCCCTCACCGGGGCGGACATTCCCGCCAACAACCGCCTCTTTGACACCCTGGACACCACCACTCGGATGCTGGAGATCTCGGACACCTGCACCGTGCTCATCTCCGACACCGTGGGCTTTATCTCCAAGCTGCCCCACCAGCTGGTGGACGCCTTCAAGGCCACCCTGGAGGAGCTGACCTTTGCAGACCTGCTGCTCCACGTCATCGACACCTCCGACCCCCTGTGGCGGGAGCAGGCGGACGTGGTGGACCGGCTCATTCTGGAACTGGGCGCTGCGGAGACCCCCCGCCTGGAGGTCTTTAACAAGTGCGACCTGGCCCCGGCGGAGATTCTCCCCCACGGGGAGGACATTGTGTCCATCTCCGCCCGCACGGGAGCGGGCTTGCCCCAGCTGCTGGAGGCCATTGGCCGCCGTCTGGACACCGGGGCACGCCGGGTCACCATCCACCTGCCCTATGACCAGGGCGGCCTGCTGGACACCCTGTACCGGGAGAGCAAGGTGGAGAAGGTGGACTACACCGAGACCATCGACGTGGTGGCGGTGTGTACCCCCAAGACCATCGGACGGCTGGGCCCTCTGGTGGAGGGGTGGAAGCCCCACAAAGAGGACTGGGAGGACTGAAACAACATGAGTGAATACCTCATCCCCACCCGGGAGGCCCAGGCCACCCTGGTGGAAAAGCGCTCGGAGTTCATCGGCCATGTGTGGCCCATTGAGACCGAGGAGGAGGCCCGGGCCTGCATCGAGTGGGCCAAGAAGAAATATCACGACGCCCGGCACAACTGCTGGTGCTACATCGTCAAGGACGGCGCTGTGCGCTACTCCGACGACGGCGAGCCCCAGGGCACGGCGGGCCAGCCCATGCTGGGGGTATTCCAAAAAGAAGGAGTGACCAACGTCTGCTGCGTGGTCACTCGCTACTTTGGCGGTATTCTGTTGGGGGCCGGGGGTCTGGTGCGGGCCTATACCCAGGCCTCGAAAATGGCCCTGGATGAGTCGGGCATCTCGGTGGTACGCCGCTGGGTGGAAGTCACCGTGGATTGCCCCTATAACTTCTTCGAGCGGGTGAAGCTGGAGGTCACCGCCCTCAATGGGGTGGTGGGGGATGTGGACTATACCGACCACGTCACCGTCCGCGCCCTGCTGCCGGAGGGCCAGGAGGTGCCTTTCGGGGCTAGAATCACCGAGATTTCCGCAGGCGGCTTTTCCGCTGTGGAAGTGGGGGAAGTTTTTAAACCCGTGCCTTTGGCCTGACGAAATCCCAGACAATCATCCCGATACATCCCACCAGCAACAGCCCTAAAATCAAAAGGGCACAGTTGCGGAAAAACACCTGGGGGAGAATGAAGATAATGGGGTCGGTGTTGGGGTTGAAGAGCCAGTTGTCTTTGCCGGGGAAGAACAGGTGGTGAAAGACCACAAAGGCCCGGTCAAAGTCCAGGGCGGCCAGGCCGCCGATCACGGCGAAGCTGACCCCCAGCCCGGCTCCTGCCCAGAATCCGGGCCCACGGCCCCAAATGGGCGCACACCGGCGTTTTAGAAGGCGGGTGAGGACGAAGAGCACCACACACGCCGCCACACTCCCAGCCAACAATCCCAGGTCCAGCAAAAACAGGCTCCGCACGTCGGCAAAGTGGCTGGCCCCTTCCTGGGAATGGGGGAGGATGCCGGTGGAAAAGGTGTCGCCGCCGATACAGTAGTCCATCATCTCGTTATAGGCCCGGCGGATTTCGGTCTCAGACAGGCCGATCTGCTCGGTGAGGTCCAGCGCGTCGATGTGGGCATAGTAGAAGGAGCGGCACAAAATGGGGGCGGCAATGGCTCCGGTGAGCAGCACCACAGCCGCCAGCACCGCCCACAAGAGAGTGAGGATTTTACTGCGTTTCATGGGAGGACCCCTCCTTGGTGGATTCCCTGACAGTATACCACGCATTGAGGCGTTTTCCAATCGTATTGTTCTGCGAGAGAGGAGAGTTTTGAGTACCCCGTCTACGTTGTGGACCCGGGACTTCACCATCATCACATTGGGCAGTGTGGTGTCTATGGTGGGTAGTACCTTGTCCGGCTTTGCCATGAGTATCATGGTGCTGGACTACACCGGGTCCACCCTTTTATACGCAATTTTCAACATCGGTTTCCAGCTTCCGGTGCTGGTGGTCCCCCTGTTGGCGGGGCCGTACCTGGACCGGATGAGCCGGAAAAAAGTGATTTATCGGCTGGACTTCTTGTCCGCCTTTCTCTACCTGTTGATGTTCCTGCTCATGAGTCAGGGCTGGTTTAACTACCTGGTGCTGCTGGCCTTCTGCCTCATCACAGGCGCCATCAACAGCGTGTATTCCGTGGCCTATGACAGTTTCTATCCCAACCTTATCACGGAAGGGAACTTCTCCAAGGCCTATTCCATCTCCAGTCTGCTCTGGCCTCTGGCGGCCATGACCTCCCCCATTGCGGCCCTCATCTATGACCGTATGGGTACCATCCTGCCTCTGTTGGCCCTGGATGGCGTGAGTTTCTTCATTGCCGCCTGCTTTGAGCGCACCATCCGCTACCAGGAGACCCACATGGACAAGGCCGCCCCGGTGCAGAGTCAGAACCCTCTGCGGCAGTTCGGCGTGGACTTCAAGGAGGGTATGTCCTACATTCTCTCCGAGAAGGGTCTACTGGCGGTGACGCTGTACTTCACCGTGAGCAACTTTGCCGGAAGCGGCGGCGGCACCCTGCACCTGCCCTTTTTCCGCAGCCACGCCTATCTGTATATCATGTGGCCGGTGGCGGCGGTGACCCTGTATGCCATCGTGTCCAACGCTGCGGTGATCGGGCGGCTGATTGGCGGCCTCATCCACTACAAGGTGCATTTTCCCACCCACTTGAAGTTCCGCATCGCCCTGTGCGTGTACGTTGTGGTGGGACTGAATGCGGCCATGGAGCTGTATCTCCCCATCCCCCTCATGGCCCTGGCCTTTTTCATCACCGGGGTGCTGGGGGTTACCAGCTACAATATCCGCATTGCCGCCACCCAGTCCTATGTGCCGGACACGAAACGGGCCCGTTTCAACGGCACCTTCCAGATGCTGTGCTCTCTGGGCGGTGTGGCGGGCACCCTGTTGGCCGGAACGCTGGCCGAGGGCATGGATGAGCGCCACGTCATCCTCCTGCTGGAGGCGGTGGACCTGGCGGCCATCCTGCTGTTTATGGTGGGGGGGCGGAAGTTTGTGGCCAAGCTGTACAATCGAGATTTGTAAGAAGTCAAACACCCCATGGTGCGAGAGAATTCTTCGCACCATGGGGTGTTTGAAAATGGGCTAGACTGAGTGCAGAATTGACTGGCCAGATACTTTGATTTCTCGGCATAGATTGAACCGCTTTATACCGAAGGTTCATGCGGTGACGTGAGAGAAGGCCACTCAGTGAATGGGCAGTCTCCTATATAACTTTTTTCGGATGGGATAGGTGAGAATGAAACATAGGACCCATCCACAAAGAGTTCCTAGGGTGTTGAGGATGATGTCATCTATATCGAAACTGCGTCCAACTATCGGCTGCAACAGTTCCACAGCCAGGGTAATGGCCAAGGCGATTCCAACTATATATTTCTGGAATGTTTTTTTCAAGAGTAGCCGAAGGAAGATACCCATGGGCACGAACATGAGGAAGTTGAGAAACAGCATGGTTTTTACCCATTCGCCCAGAATCAGCTCGCCCCGTAAGACAGACAGAATGGTGGGAGTGAAATTGAAATCGAACACAAATAGCGGGCCGATGTGGGAGCCGGGGAAGCCATAGAAGAGATAGAACCACATGGTGCTCCATAGATTTTGGGGTGTCAGCACCAGAGCCACCAGTCCAGTGAGATAGCAGACAAATAGGAAGAGCACGACTTCCTTCCATGAGAAGGAAATTCCATTGTTTTTACGTTGCCGAAACCGGATGATACCGTAGATAACCCCAACTACAGCTGTCACAGGGAGAACTTGGATGAAATAGCTGAAAGGGGTGCCGTTTAAAAATAATTGAAACATTGTCATTCAATATTTACTCACTAATTACGATGGGATTCCACTTGTTGTACTGCGAACTGGGAATAAAGCAAAGTTTGAGGAGAGTTTTTAGTCTGATACTCTGCGGCTAAGGCTTGTGTGGTACACAGAAAGGATGCGCTAAAGAAGAGCGACAATGCAAGGACTTTCTTTGTAATCTGATTCATAGTCTTGCCTCCATCATAACTTCCAGAAATGTATTTACTCAAACTCAAACGTGCCATCAGGGGAAGGGGTTCCACCATCAAACATGTCTTCATATCGTATGGTGTCATATCCATCATCATCTTTTTGAACCTTACTGGCGTTCCATAGGCTGGCGACCAGCAGGCACAAGAAAGCCAGAAACACCACGGCGCAGCCGAGAAAAAATTTTTCCTTGGGAATATGAACCATGTCTATTTTCTGTTGATGGGGTACAGGCTCCTCATGTACTGCTTCCCTCTCGGGAGTGACTTGCGTGGGGCTTTCTGCATCGCGGCCCACCAATTCATCCAGGGACACCCCGTACAGGCGGCTGAGCTCCATCAGGTTTTCCGTGGAGGGGACAGAACTGCCCACCTCCCACCGGGAGATGGCCTGGCGGGACACGTTGAGACGCTCCGCAACATACAGCTGAGAATATCCATGCTCTTTTCGCAGCGCCGCTAGTTTTTCTGACAGTACCATGTTGACACCTCAAATCTATCTGATATTGAACCAAAATGAAACCGCATCGGGGTTGCGTTCAGGCAAGTTTTGGTTGCACCTCCAGTTTACAGCAGATGGGAGCCTTTGTCCAGCCAAGAAAAAGCCCCGCCCTTGGGATAGCATTGTGCCATCCGAAGGGGCGGGGCTTTGTTTGTACGGTGAAACCATCAGGTCAATACATTTCCACAATGCGATAGTCGCCTGGGCCGGTGGGGAGGATACTGCTGATCATACCCTGGAAGACCTCCTCAAAGGTGACGTCCTCCCGCTGGCTCAGAACGACAAAGGTGGAATCCTCCACGGCAAGGCGCTCCCGTCCGGTGAGCTCCAGACGGTACTGGTACACGGTGTCCTCACACTTCCAGGTGCCGTCTTTCAGCTCCTGGTAGGTGACCATCACATTGTCCTGGCCGCTCTCATAGGTCTTGACCACATTGGAGGCAGAACAGCCAGCCAGCAAAACCAAACTCAGGGCCAGGCCCATCAACCATTGCTTTCTCATGGGGAGACACTCCTTTCCTGGGTGGGGGCGGTTGCCCCTCAGATTCAAGTCCAGTGTATCCCATTCTGCGGGGGCCGTCAACCGTCCAGGTCTTGAATGTTCATCTTGTCCAGCTGTTTTTTCCGGCTGTACTTCTCCTGACAGGCAAAGTAGATGCCCAACAGCACCAAGGTGGGAATGTTGTACATCAAAAACAGCAGGAGGGTGGGGACGAGAATGTCACCAAAGCTCTGATGCTCCGTGGGCACATAGGCGTATAGGGCGGCCCCAAAGGTGACGCACAGGCTAAAGAGGAAGGTAAGACTGGGCAGCACCAGCCCCGGCCAGCGGCTCTCCCGGCGGGAGAGGAAGATTTGCAGAAGAACGATGCCCACCAGCAGGGCAAGGGTGATGAGGGCGTTTATGGGATTGAACATATCATGGTCCTCCTTGTTGTTTTTTGTACTGGGTGATGAGCAGCTTGGCAGTGTCAAAGTCCAGCTTATCCTGGAGGGCCAGCCGCTTGATGAGGGCGATGTACGGCTCGCCCTCCACTTGGTCGCTGAGTTGGATTTTCTGAATCAGTCGGTCCAGACGCAGCCGAACTGTAGGGTAGGTCACCCCATATTGACGGGCCATCTCCTTCAAAGACCCGGAGGAGAGGAGAAACTTTTTGATAAACACCAGGTCTTCCTCCTCCAGATTGGCCATCCACTCGGGCATGATGTCCAAAGCCACGAGGCATACCCTCCTTTCTTTAATAATATTGATTATATACTTTAATAAAATTAAAGTCAATATGAAAGTAAGAGCTACCGCATCTGCGACAGCTCTTGGGTTTACCCCTGGAGAAAGAGCCGGATTTTCTCCTGTGGGTCGGTATTTTTTAAGTATACAATGTTAAATTCCCGGATAATGGGGTCTCCTTCCATCCAGAACTTGCCCAGCTGGGGGTCGCTGTCCGCCAAAGCCTCATAGACGAAGCTGACCCCCAGGTTTTGCTTGACTGCATCCAAAATCAGCTTAAAGGAGCTGATACAGATGTGGCGGTCAAACCGCTCCAGAGACTCGTTGTAGCCCTTGAGCTTCTGTTCCAGAATGGCTCGGGTGCCGGAGCCCGCCTCCCGGTGGATGATGGTGGCGGAGAGCAGCTCAGGCAGGCCCACCTTGCGGCCACAGAAGGGGTGGTTTTTGTGGCAGATCCCCACAAAGGGCTCCTGGCGGAACAGCTGCCATTCAAAGTGGGTCTTGCTAAAATACCCCTCCACCACTGCAAAGTCCAGCTGGCCGTCGTCCAGCATTTGCAGCAGGTGCTCGGTGTTGTCCACAATGAAGGTGAGGGCGTGGTCCTGGCTGGTGAGGAAGCGGTTGACCCGGTGGTTGATGACATAGTCCCCGATGGTCTTGGTGGCTCCCACCTTCAGCTCCAGCACGTGCTGATTGGAGAGTTTGCGCCGCACTTCCAGGTCGTTGTGCTTCACCGAGCGGGCATACTCCTCCAAAGCCCGCCCCTGGGGGGTCTGAATCAGCTGCCGCCCGGCGTAGGTAAACAGGCTGCACCCGTACTCGTGCTCCAGAAATTGAATGTGATGGGTGACGGCAGGCTGAGAAAGATGCAGAATTTGGGCGGTTTTGCGGTAATTCATCTCCTCACACAGGATGAGGAAGGTTTCCATTCGATAATCCAGCATAGATATACCCCAGTTCTTTCATAGGTAAAGTGGGTGATTCAGAATTTGAATCGTTGTATCATTAAGTCGAATCAATTATATCATCGAAGGTATGGTATAATCAACACGCTTAATTCTGCGAAAAAATGAACAAAGGAGAGGGAGATATGAACGTGATCGTCATCGGCGGCGTTGCCGCAGGCACCAAGACCGCCGCCAAGCTCAAGCGTGAGAACCGGGACGCCAACGTCACCATCTACACCAAGAGCCAGGACATTTCCTACGCCGGGTGCGGCCTGCCCTACTATGTGGGCGGCAGCATTGAGACCCGGGACGAGCTGATCGTCAACACCCCCGCAAAGTACAAGGGCCTGACCGGCGTGGACGTGGTCACCGGTATGGAGGCCACCTCCGTGGACGCCAACGCCAAGACCGTGACCGTGCGCAACGTGGTGAGCGGTGAGGCCAACACCGTCAGCTATGACAAGCTGGTGGTGGCCGTGGGCGCTGAGCCCTTTGTGCCCCCCGTGGAGGGCGTGAACCGGAAGGGCGTGTACACCATGCGTACCCCCGACGATGCCATCGGTCTGCGTGCTTACGTGGACGACAACCACTGCCGCAACGCCGTGGTGGTGGGCGGCGGCTTCATCGGCCTGGAGATTGCCGAGAACCTCATGGCCAAGGGCCTGAACGTCACTGTGGTGGACATGGCCGACCAGCTGATGCCCAACATCTTTGACGCTGAGGTGGCCGACTACGTCCGCCGCAAGCTCCAGGCTAAGGGCATGCGTGTGCGCACTGGCACCGCCCTCAAGGGCATTGTGGGCACCGAGAAGGCCACTGGCGTGGACACCAGCGCCGGTGTGCTGCCCGCCGACGTGGTGGTGCTGGCCATCGGCATCCGTCCCGCCACCGGTTTCCTGGCTGAGTCCGGCCTGGAGATGGTGAAGGGCACCATCGTGGTGGACGACCACCAGCGCACCAACCTCAACGATGTGTACGCCGTGGGCGACTGCGCCATGGTGCACAACCGCATCACCGGCAAGGGCCAGTGGTCCGCCATGGGCTCCACCGCCAACATCACCGGCCGGTGCCTTGCCAAGAACCTCACCGGCACCGACGCCCCCTACCTGGGCTGCATGGGCACCGGCGTGGTCCGTCTGGCCGACGACCTCAACGCTGGCCGCACCGGCCTGACCGAGGCTCAGGCCAAGGCTGAGGGCTATGACGTGGTCACCGTGACCTGCGTCACCGACGACAAGGCCCACTACTATGCCGACGCCTCCTCTTTTGTCACCAAGCTCATCGCCGACAAGACCACCGGCAAGCTGCTGGGTATCCAGGTGCTGGGCGGTGGCGCTGTGGACAAGATGGTGGACATCGCCGTCACCGGCATTGCCATGGGCGCCAAGGTTGCCGACTTCGACACCCTGGACTACGCCTATGCGCCTCCCTTCTCCACTGCCATTCATCCCTTCGTCCAGGCCTGCTACATCCTGGAGAACAAGATGTCCGGCGCGTTCGAGACCTTCACTCCCGCCGAGTACGCCGCTGGCGCTGCCAAGGAGTACCGCGTGCTGGACGCTCACCCCGCCGCCACTCTGCCCGGCGCCACTTGGGTGAACCTGTCCACCGTCAACGGCCCCATCGAGGGCACCACCCTGGACGACAAGCTGCTGCTGGTGTGCGCCAAGGGCAAGCGCGGCTACTTCCTCCAGAACCGCCTCAAGGCCCTGGGCTACACCAACACCCGCGTGTTGGAGGGCGGCGCCTTCATCAACACTGTGAAGATTTCCGTCCCCGGCACCGCTCTGAGCGCCGCTGAGATCAAGCGGGTGAAGGGCCTGGGCTGCCTCCAGGACAAGCGTTACCCCGACGTGTTTAACGTGCGTATCATCACCCGCAACGGTAAGATCACCGCCGACGAGCACCGTGCCGTCATCGAGGCCGCCGAAAAGTTCGGCAGCGGCGAGGTGACCATGACCACCCGTCTGACCCTGGAGATTCAGGGCGTGAAGTACGAGAACATTCAGCCCCTCATCGACTTTGTCAACGAGCGCGGCCTGCTCACCGGCGGTACCGGCTCTCTGGTGCGTCCTGTGGTGGCCTGTAAGGGTACCACCTGCCAGTACGGCCTGCTGGATTCCTTCGGCCTCAGCGACAAGATCCACGAGCGGTTCTACCTGGGCTACCACACCGTGACCCTGCCCCACAAGTTCAAGATCGCCGTGGGCGGCTGTCCCAACAACTGCGTCAAGCCTGACCTGAACGACCTGGGCATCGTGGGTCAGCGTGTCCCCATGGTGGACCTGTCCAAGTGCCGTGGCTGCAAGGTGTGCCAGGTGGAGAACGCCTGCCCCATCAAGGTGGCCAAGGTTGTGGACGGCAAGGTGATCATCGATCCCAACGAGTGTAACAACTGCGGCCGCTGCAAGGGCAAGTGTCCCTTCGGCGCTCTGGAGGAGTACACCGAGGGCTACAAGGTCTACGTGGGCGGCCGCTGGGGCAAGAAGGTTGCCCATGGCCACCCCCTGAGCAAGATCTTCACCAGCGAGGAAGAGGTTCTGGACGTGGTGGAGCGCGCCATCCTGTTCTTCCGTGACGAGGGCATCACCGGCGAGCGTTTTGCCGATACCATTGATCGTCTGGGTATGGAGTATGTGGAGGATAAGCTGCTCAACCAGGCCATCAACAAGGAAGCCATCCTGAACAAGACCGTTAAGGGCGGCGCAACCTGCTAAGGAGAGAGAAATGAAGAGAGAGACAACCCATAAAGTGACTCCCCCCTGATGGTGGTCAAGAAGGCCTTCCCCATGTTCATCCTGTGGTTCGTGGTCATGGCCGGCCTGAACACCTGCGGCTTCTTCTCCGAGGTGGGCATCAACGTGCTGGGCAAGTACCTGTTCGCCGGGTACGTGGGCTAATCTCTAATATATAAAAAAGGTTCCATTCTCTCGGATGGAACCTTTTTTGCTTTATTCTAGGTTGTTTTCCTTGCGCAGCACGTCAATGGGGGTGACGGTGATCTGCCCCTCGCCGCTGAGCAGGTTGTCGGGCATAAACAGCCGCTGGCTGCAATCCAGGCCCTCAAAGGTGATGGGGACCAGCTCCGCCACGTCCCGCTCCGCCCACTGGGCGGCGGCGTCGTAGATGTGGGAGATGGTGGGCACGGTGGCGTGGCCCCGTACCTCATAGCTCAAAACGTTGGGGCCGTCGTCGTAGTCGTAGGTGACCACGGGGGTGCCGTCGTTTTCAATGTGTCCGTGAATCATGATGAGCAGCCGCCCCGCCTGGCGCATCTTCTCTGCGGTGGGTACGATTTCCTCGGGCTGGATTTGAATTTTTTCATTGGTCTGCATGGTGACATCCCCTCACTTATTAACAGATTCTCGGCAGCTGTGCGCCGGATAGCTTGGATAACACACGGTGGGCTCCAAAGGCGGTTTTCAGTACCGCCCGGCCTGGGAATTGGGTGGTGATGGAGCCGATGATGGCGGCGTTCTCGCCGCCGGGAGTGGAGCGCAGGGCCTCCAGCACCGCCGGAGCGGTCTCGAGGTCCACCACCGCCAGCAGCTTGCCCTCATTGGCGCAGTACAGGGGGTCCAGCCCCAGAAGGGCACAGGCGGCCTCCACCTGGGGCCGCACCGGCACGGCGTCCTCCTGCACCTGGGCACACAGGGGGGTGCCCTCCACAAACTCATTGAGCACCGTGGCCACGCCGCCCCGGGTGGGGTCACGCAGCACCCGCACGCCGCCCACAGAGAGAGCCGCAGCGGCCAGCTGATTCAGAGGCATACAGTCAGAGACCAGTTCATCCCCCTGGAGCATCCCGCTTCGAGCCAGCATCACGGCGGTGCCGTGGTCGCCCACGGTGCCGCTGACCAGAATTTGATCTCCCTCCTGGATGGCCTGGGGGGACAGTCCCGGCCATTTCACCACACCGATACCGGAGGTGTTCAGGTAGATTCCATGGCCGTGGCCACGCTCCACCACCTTGGTGTCCCCGGTGACCACCTGTACCCCACAGGAGGCGGCGGTGTGGGCCAGAGAGGTGATGATGCGCTTTAAATCTTCCGCCGGGAAGCCCTCTTCCAAGATCATGCCCAGGCTCAGATATTTGGGCACCGCTCCGCACATGGCAAGATCGTTGACGGTGCCGCACACGGCCAGCTTGCCAATGTCCCCGCCGGGGAAGAAGATGGGGTCAATGACAAAGCTGTCGGTGGAGAAGGCCAGGGGGCCGCTCACATCCAGCAATGCCCCGTCCCCCAGGGGGGCCAGGTGGGGGTTTTGCAGGGCGGGGAGAAGCAGCTCCTCAATGAGCTGGGCGGTGCGGCCTCCGCCGCTGCCGTGGTCTAAGGTGATATATTGTGGTTCCATCCTGGGTCATTCCCTTCCATAGAGATAGGCGGCGGCGCAGGCTCCCTCCCCGGACACCATACACGGCCCCACCGGATTGTCCGGGGTACACACGGTGCCGAACAGAGGGCACTCACGGGGGCCAATGCGCCCACAGATCACATCCCCGCACCGACAGGGGGAGGGGGTAGTATGTGGGGCAGGGGAGAAGCCAAAGCGGGCGGCGGCGTCATAGGCGGCAAACTCCTCGTTCAACCCAAAGCCGCTGTTTGGAATATTACCCAGCCCCCGCCAGGTGTCGTCACGGGGCTCCAACACCTGGGCCATCACCGCCTGAGCCATCTGGTTGCCCGACCGGGACACCGCCCGGGTGTATTCGTTTTCCAGCTTGGGGGTGTGGTCCTTCACCTGCTGGATGAGCATATGGAGGGCCGCCACCAGATCCCCCGCCTCAAATCCCGCCACTACGGCGGGTTTTTTATATTCCTGGGGGAGAAACTGGAAGGCATCCGCACCCAAAATGGTGGCCACATGGCCGGGACACAGAAAGCCGTCCACCCCGAAGTCCTCTTGGCTCAGCAGAGCCCGGAGGGCGGGGGGCGTGGCTTTCAGCAGGCACAGCAGGGAGAAGTTTTTCAGGCCCTGCCGCTGGGCCTCCAGCACCGCCAGGGCGGTGCCGGGGGCAGTGGTCTCAAACCCCACCCCCAGGAACACCACCTGTTGTTCTGGATGGGCTTTGGCCAGCTCCAGAGCATCCATGGGGGAGTATACCACCTGGATGTCCGCCCCCAGGGCCTTTTGCCGCCTCAAATCAAACCCAGGCTTGGAGCCAGGCACCCGCATCAAATCCCCGTAGGTGGTGAGGGTGACCCCGGGCAGAGCGGCTATGCGCAATACCTCGTCTATCACATTGGCGGGGGTGACGCACACCGGACAGCCGGGCCCGGAGATCAGCTGCACCTGAGGGGGCAGCAGCTGCCGCACCCCGGTGAGGGCCAGGGCCATGGTGTGGGTGCCGCACACCTCCATCAGGCGCATGGGGGGCAGGCTTTGGTCCTGGATGGACGCTACCAGCCGCTCTAGCCCCTGGGGGCGGCGGAAATCCGCTTCACAGAGCATTGGCCACCTCCTGGAGGGCTTGCAGGTTTTGCAGCGCCTGCTCCTGGCTGAGCCGCTCCATGGCAAACCCGGCGTGGACCAGCACGTAGTCCCCCACCTGGGGGTTGCGGATAAAGTCCAGGCGCACCGAGCGGCGAATGCCGCCCGCCTCGGCGATGCCCTCCTTGTTGTGAATTTCTAGGAGCCGCAGGGGCACGGCCAGACACATAGTCATCCTTCCTTTCTCCGCGCTGCCGCGGCGATCAGCTGTCCCAGGGCAATTCCCTCGTCGTTGGTGGACACCCGGGAGTGGTGATAGGCCCGGAAACCCTGGGCGGTCAGTGCGTCCAAGATACGGGGTAGTAGATACATGTTTTGAAAGACGCCGCCGGAGAGCACCACCCGACTGAGTCCGGTGTGCTTCCGGGCAAATTGGCACTGTTTCACCGCCAATTCCACCATGGCGTTCATAAACTGGGCCGCCAGCAGGTTTGGGGAATCGCCCGCCGCTTTGCGTTCCATCAGGGCGGCGGTGAGGGCGGGGGTGATCAGGCGGCACACGCCGTCCACCGTCTCCACCTCCACCGGGAGGGACTGGGTGATACCAGCCTGGGCCATATGCTCCAGGCGGATGGCGCTCTCCCCCTCGTAGTGGACGGGGGAGGAGCCCCCCAACAGGGCATAGACCCCGTCAAAGAGCCGCCCCATGCTGGAGGCAGGGGGACAGTTGAGCCCGGCTGTTAGCTGCATGGTGAGCAGTTGGGCCTGAGGGGCGGTGGACTGTTCTTCCAGCCCTGCTTCCACCAGCAGGCTGTGGGCGATGCGCTGGGGGTCCCGGGCGCAGGCGTCCCCGCCAGGCAGGCGAATGGGGGAGATGGAGCCCAGGCGGGTGAAGCTGTGGGCGTCTCCCGCCAGACACTCCGCCCCCCAGATGGTGGAGTCGGTGCCCAGCCCGGTGCCATCCCAGATGAGGCCGATGCAGGGCCCTGTGAGGCCGTTATCCGCCATGCAGGAGAGCATGTGGGCGTGGTGGTGCTGCACCTGTGTGAGAGGTACGTCCAGTTCTTTGGCCAGTTGTTGGGCCACCTGGGTGGACAGGTAGTCCGGGTGGAGATCGCAGGCCAGCCCTTCCACCGCCACCCCGAAGAGAGTGCGGAAGTGTTGAAGCTGGGTTTGGTAGTGCTCCAACGTCTCCATGTTTTTCAAATCCCCGATGTGCTGGCTTAATAGGGCATCCTGGCCTTTTCCCAGGGCAAACCCCGCTTTTTGCTCGGCTCCGCAGGCCAGCAGGCCGTGGACGGGGACGGGCACCTCCAAGGGCTGGGGCACATAGCCCCGGCTGCGGCGCAAGGGGTACTCTTTTCCTCGGAAGAGTCGGAGGAGGGAGTCGTCACACCGGGTCACAATGTCCCGGTTGTGGAGGAGAAAGCCGTCGGCGATGCCTTGCAAGCCCTCCACGGCCTCCCGGTTACCGATGAACACAGGACAGTCCGAGGGGTTGGCGCTGGTCATCACCAGGGCGGAAAAGCCCTCCATGAGCAGATCGTGCAGGGGAGTATAGGGGAGCATGAGCCCCAGCTCTGGGGTGTGGCTGAGGACATCCGGGGCGGGGTCACGTTTTTGCAGCAGCACGATGGGCCGCCGCCAGCTGTTCAGCGCTTTCTCTTCTTCCGGGGAGATATGGCACAGGGCCCGGGCGGCGTCCAGGTCGGCGCACATGAGAGCCAGAGGTTTCCCCTCCCGCTCTTTGCGCGCTCGCAGCCGAGAAGCGTACTCGGGCAGACAAGCCAGGTGAAAGCCACCCAGCCCCTTCACTGCCACAATCCCGCCCTGTCTCAGCTGTGCCTGGGCCAGCCGGATGGGGTCGCCCGCCACTTCCTGTCCCGCCCCGTCCAGGTAGGTGAGGGTGGGGCCGCAGTGGGGGCAGCAGGTGGGCTGGGCGTGGTAGCGGCGGTCGGTGATGTCGGTGTACTCGCCTTGGCAGTCTTCGCACATGGGGAACACCCCCATGGCGGTGCGCTCCCGGTCGTAGGGCACGCTTTGGACAATGGTGAACCGGGGCCCGCAGTTGGTGCAGTTGAGAAAGGGGTGACGGTATCGCCGGTCGCTGGGGTCTCGCATCTCCCGCAGACAGTCCTCGCAGATGCCCACGTCCGGGCTCACCTGGGTGTCCGGGAGGGTTTCCCCCACGCTGGGCAGGATGTGAAAGCCCGTCTCTCCCGTGGGGGGAATGGAAACGGTGCTGACCCGGCGAATGCGGGCCAGCACCGGGGCCTGTTGCTGCAAAAGGGGGACAAACTGGGCCACCTGGTCTGGCTGCCCCTCCAGCTCCAGCTCCGCCCCCTGGGAGGTGTTGCGGATGAAGCCGGACAGGCCCAGCTGGGTGGTGAGGCGGTGGACGGTGGGGCGAAACCCCACCCCCTGCACCAGCCCCTCCACCTCCAGGCGAATGCGGGAGCGCTCAGCCATCGGCTTGTTCGGCTGCTGCCTTGGCGGCTTTGGCGGCCTCCGCCTTGGCCTTCAACTCGGCGATCTGCTCCGGGGTCAGCTTGGGGGGCGGCGCCTTCTTGATGAAGGTGCCGGAGACCAGGAAGTCCTCGGGCTTGGTGCCCACGATCATGTAGTCGTCGGAAAGCTCAATGGACTTTCGGGCGCAGAAGTCGGCGCACATGGAGCAGAAGGTGCAGCTGGTCAGGTCAAAGGTGAGGGTGATTTTCTGGTCCCCGTTGGGCAGGGGCTCCATGGTGCGCTCCATGCACTGGGGGGCGCACACCCGCATACACATCCCGCAGTTGACGCAGGTTTCCGGGTGGTAGATGATGCGGCCCCGGTAGCCGGGGGCTGCCTTGGGGGGCTCTCCCTTGGGAAACTTCTCGGTGGCGGGGGCGCGGAACAGGTTGCCCAGAGCTTTGGTGAGGTAGGGAATCATGCCTGACGCATCTCCTTCCGCTTTTCAGCCAGAATTTCGGCGGCCTTGGCCAGAGCGGCCATGATGGCCTCGGGCTTGGGGGTGCAGCCGCCCACGGACACATCCACATGGGTGTACTTCTCCAGGGGGCCGTCCACACAGTAGCTGCCCTTAAAGACGTTACCGGAGCGGGGGCAGGAGCCCAAGCTCACCACCACCCGGGGTTCGGGTACCTGGGCCAGGGTGCGCACCAGGCGATCTTTGGTCTGAGAGGTGACGGGGCCGCTGACCACCACGATGTCCGCCTGGCGGGGGGTTCCGGTGAGGCGGAAGCCCAGCCGTTCGGCGTCATACCGGGGGGTGAGCACCGACACCAATTCAATGTCACAGCCGTTGCAGGAGCCTGCATTGATGTGGAAAATCCAGGGACTTTTGGCCATGCTCTTGTCAATCATTCGTTGAAACATTTCCTTGTCCCTCCTTACAGGCCCAGCCAGACCAGAATGAGACTGATGAGGGCCAGACCGGCCACCACCGTCCAGTAGAATTGGAACACTTGCTCCACCTTGAACCGGGCGCACACGGCGTGGGGCACGCTCATAGTCACAAAGGTGAGCACCACGCTGAGGACCACCATTACCAGGGCGTCCAGAGCGGCGTACCCGGTGGAGATGCCGCCCAGGAACAGCACGCAGAAGAGGGCGCACATGACGTACATTTTCACGCAGTGGGTGAGCCGGAACAGCCCGGCGGGGGGGCCGCTGTACTCGGCCAGGGTGCCCTCGCAGATCTCGGTCTCCGCCTCGGCAATGTCAAAGGGGTGCATGCCGATCTCGCAGGGGATGACGAAGAGCATGGCCAGGGCGGCGGGAATCATGCTCCAATGGAAGAGCATGTTGCCGTTGACGGCCTGCCAGTCCACAATGGCCTGGAGGGAGAAGGTGACCCCCAGCGGGGAGCCCTCGCCCGCCATGCGGCCCACCGCCAGTATCACCAGCACGAAGGGCAGCTCGTAGGAGATCATGGCCACCATTTCCCGGCTCAGGCCCACCCCGGCGAAGGGGGAGCCGGAGGCGGCAGCGCCCACGATCATGGACACGCCCACTACTGTCAGGAGGTAGAGGATGACCACCAGGTCCGCGGAGGTGGAGTACACGGAGTAGGAGAACACGGGGACGAACAGGGCCACGGTGATCAGGGCGGCAAAGCCCAGCACCGGGGCGGCCAGGAACAGTCCCTTGCGGGCGTGGCGGGGGATGATGGTCTCCTTGCCGCAGCACTTGAGGAAATCATACCAGGGCTGGAGTAGGGGCGGGCCCACCCGGTTTTGCATCCGGGCCACCAGCTTGCGGTCCAGGCCCGCCAGCAGCACTCCCACTACCACACAGAACAGCAGGCCGGGGAATACCAGCACATGGAAGATCGTCCAGAGAAGATTTGTCATGTCAGGTACCCCCTTTACAGAAAGATGACGCACAGCACCAGAGCCACAGCCATGGCGGCGGCGCCGTACAGGGTGTAGTCGTTGACTACGCCGCTGTGCCAGTTGTGCATGAAGGAGAAGTAGTGTCTCCAGTTGTGCTTGAATCCCCAGAACAGGTCGCTGCCTCCCACCTGGGAGTACACGCTGGCCTCACCGGAGAAGAAGGAGTCGTACTTGGGGTCCGTATCCGTGTCGGCGGCGATCTGGGAGGTGACGGTGGCCTTCTCGTCCCCGCCCAGCAGGGCCACGATGCACACGGCCAGGGTCACGGAGATGAGCAGCAGCAGCCACATCACCGGCTGCCAGGCCCCGGACAGGGAGAAGCCGGAGACCAGGGAAGATTCCACCCCGTGGGCGGCGGCGTACCCGGTGCCCATGGCGGCGTCAATGTACCCGGAGGCATTGGTAGCGGCCTGGGTGGCGGGGGTGAGCAGCCACTGCTGCACCTGGTCGGGGAACAGACCGGGCAGGATGCACAGGGCGGCCAGAATCCACATGGGAATGCGCATCCCCAGGGAGACTTCACGGGTATGTGCAAACTTGGGGTTGAGCTGGCCGAAGAACACGCTCTGAGCCACCTTGATGAAGGAGGCCAGAGTGAGCACACTGGTGATCAGGGCGGCCACGCACACCACCACGAAGAAGAAGTTACCCGTCTCTCCCGCCTTCTGGAAAGTGGCCTGATAGATCATCCACTTGGAGGCAAAGCCGTTGAAGGGGGGCAGGCCGCTGATGGAGGCCGCACCGATGAGGAAGAGGGCGCAGGTGCCGGGCATCTTCTTGGAGAGGCCGCCCAGCTCGTCCAGGTCCAGGCTTCCGGTGGCGTGCTGGACGGCTCCGGCGGTGAGGAACAAAAGACCCTTGAAGATGGTGTGGTTCATGGCGTGGAACAGGCCAGCAGACATGCCAAGAGCGGAGCCCAGGCCGATGACGGTGATCACATACCCCACCTGGGAGATGGAGTGGAAGGCCAGCAGCCGCTTAAAGTTGTGCTGGTTGAAGGCCATGGTGACGCACACAAACATGGAGATGACACCCACCCCGGTGACAAAGTACTGCACGAAGGGCTGGTCCATGTTCTGGTACAGGCAGTAGCACAGGCGGATGATGCCGTACACGCCGCACTTGGTCAGAACGCCCGAGATCATCAGGGAGATGGAGGCGGGGGCCACGGCGTGGGCGTCGGCGGCCAGGGGGTGGAAGGGGAACAGGAAGGCCTTGGAGCCAAAGCCCACAAAGAGGAAGGCGAAGGCGATGAGAATCACCGGGGAGGAGGCAGTGGGCAGCAGAGAGGCAATCTGGGCCAGATTCAGGGTGTGAAGCTGGGAGTAGAGGAGGGCGATGCCAATGAGCACCGAGGTGGAGCCCAGAGAGCCCACCACCAGGTACTTGAAGGCGCCCTCCAGAGCCCCCTCGTAGTGGTTGCGGAAGGCGGTGAGGGCCACGGCGGTGAAGGTCATGATCTCGATCATGACGAACATGTTGAAGAGGTCCCCGGACAGCACCAGGCCCAGCACGGAGCCGGACAGCATCAAAAAGAGGGTGTAGTAGTTGACCAGGGAGTCGTCGTGGCTCATGTAGAAGAAGGAGTAGACGCCGGAGACGAACACGGCCACCACCACAATGAGGGCGAAGAACAGGCTCAGAGCGTCCACTTCCAGGCTGTTGCCGATGGCCCAGCCCTCTACCGGCTCCCAGTTGCCCAGCCAGTAGTTGATGACCTGGCCCTCCAGCAGCACCGGCTGGATGAGGGCGAGGATGAGCACCAGGGAGACCAACATGGCCAGAAACACCACAGTGTTGCGCACCTTGGCGTTGTGCCGTCCCACCAGGGAGGAGATAAAGGCCCCCAAAAACAGGGACATGATGGCCAGGATGGGGAAGTTGTTGATGAAGTTAGAAAAATCGAATGTCATCCTCGTAACCTCCTAATCTGGTCCGACTCCAAAGTGCCGTACTGTTTGTAGAGCATGATGATGAGACTCAGGGTCATGGCGGTGGTACACGCGCCGATGACGATGGAGGTGAGGGTGAGGGCCTGGGGAATGGGGTCCACAAAGAAGGTGTCGCGGGTGAGCTCCGAGATGTTGAAGATGGGAGCGGTGCCGCCGTCATGGAAGCCCACGGAGACGATGAGCAGGTTGACGCCGTAGTCCACCAGGCCCATGCCCACGCAGATCTTGAAGAGGTTCTTTTTCGTCACCATACAGTAGATGCCCAGGGCGATGAGAAAGAAGCAGACCAGGTAATTGGTGAATATCATGCCGCATCCTCCTCCTTTTCCTCGGGAGACTCGTGTTTGTCATCCTCCAGCACGCTGAGCATCATGATCAGGAGGCAGGTAATGCCCGCCATCACGTGGTAGCCCACCGCATCGTTCATCAGGATGCTGGTGTCCACCTGTTGCCCGGCAAAGACGAAGTTGACGCAGAAGTTCAGGCCTGTGAACACACCCACCAGGGCGATGACCACGTACATGATCTCCGCCACCGTCTCACTGGAGTGGAGCATGTGCTCGTTGAAGGAGTGCTTGACGCCCCAGCCGCCGTACCCCAGGTACACCAGCAAAATGGCGCTGGCCACCAGTACGCCGCCCTGGAAGCCGCCGCCGGGGCTGGTGCTGCCGTGGAGCACCACGTAGCAGCCGAAGACGCAGGCCAGGGGAAGGAACAAATCGGAGGCGCACCGGGAGATGGCATGGGTCTTTTTATAGGTCTTCATGGCCCTGGTCCTCCTTTTTCACAGAATGGGCAGCCTTGCGCAGGATCACCAGGGAGCCTGCGATGGCGGCGATGAGAATGAAGCTCTCACCCATGGTATCGTAACCACGGAAGTTGAAGACCACGGAGAAGACCACGTTGTCGGCGGCGGTCTTTTCCAGGTTCTCGTTGACCATAATGGCGGCGGCGCCGTCGGCGTTGGAGTTGTCATAGGAGCTGGGGTCTTCGTACAGCCCCACCAGGTCGGTGTTGGTGCCGTCGTAGGTGGGAGGGCTGCCTGCCATGCGCCACCCGGCCCACACGCCGCAGGCCAGAATGACCACAAGGGTCAGAGCCAAGACCACTTTTTTCGTGCCGCTCATTGCTGCTCCCCCTTTCGTCCGTACACCTTGCGCAGGGCGATGATGTAGAGAATGGTGGACAGCACCGCCCCCACGCTGGCTTCCGCGATGGCCACGTCCGGGGCCTGCAAGAGCACAAACTCCAGGGCCACAAAGGAGCCGGTGGCTGCCAGGGCGATCACCGAGTCGATGACCTTTTTGGCGTTCACCGCCACAATGGCGGAGGCCACAATGCCGCAGAGCACCAGGGTGTTCAGGACAAAAACCAAGGTACCATTCATTGGGGATCATCCTCCTTATAGTCGTCGATGATCGGCTCCGGGTTGGGCTTCACCGAGCGGTAAGCACCCTTGCACAGAGCGTGGTTGGACACCGGGTTGGTGCCCAGCACAAACAGCAGGATGAACACCAGCTTCACCACCACAGAGCCGCTCATGCCGTTGGCCACCACATACACGATGCTGGCCAGGATGACAAAGATGGTGCCCATGGTGGAGATGCAGGTGGAGGCCTGGAGCCGCCCGAACACGTCCGGCATGCGCAGGATGCCCAGGGTGCCGATGAAGGCGAAGAACAGGCCGATGGCCATGAGGACAGCCACCACAATATCAACCGTTTCCATACCTCACAGCCTCCTTTCCAGATAGCGGCCCACAAACACGGTGCTGACAAAGCCCAGCAGGGCCACCACCAGGGCGATGTCCAGGTAGATGGTGCGCCCGGTGTGCAGGGAGTAGAGCACCAGGGCCAGAGCGGTCACCAGGTCCAAGGCGTCCATGGCGCAGATGCGGTCGGCTGCCGTGGGGCCCCGGAATACCCGGTAGAGCAGGAGCAGGTCCAGGATGATGCACACAATGGCGCCAATCAAAAATACCGTCATTTCCAAATCCTCCCGATCCAGCGTTCCATGGTTCCCTTGATGGCGTCCCCGGCCTTGTCCCGGTCGGTCTCCGCCACGTCGATCCAGTGGACGTAGTAGTAGTTGCGCCCCTCCTGGTCCTGGGCGGTCTCCATGGTAATGGTGCCCGGGGTGAGGGTGATGCAGTTGGACACCATGGCGATGCCGTAGTCGCTTTTCAGGTCGGGGGAGCCGGGAATGCGCAGAATGCCCGGCTTGTAGCTGAGCTTGGGGCTCAAAACCAGCTTGGCCATGCTCACGTTGGCCTTGATGATCTCCCAGAAGAAGATGATGACGCAGTAAAACACCAGCAGAATGAGCCGCACCGGGTTGTAGAGGTAGAAGGCCCGGCTGTGGATGAAGAAGCGGCAGGCGAAGGCCGCCACAATCACCGACACGATGCCGCCCAGGATGAGCTCCCGGGGGGCAAAGGACCAGGTGAGGAGCATCCAGAAGAGGAAGCACACAATGGCGGTGGACAGCCAGGCGGTAAAGCGGAAGCCCTTCATGACGGACACCTCCCGATCTGAGCGTCGATTTTCTGGCTCAGCCAGTTCACCAGCTCATGGAGGCCGGAGCCATCCCGGTTGGACAGGCGGAACACCGCCACCTCCGGGTTCTGCTCCCGGGCGGAGTGCTCCACCCGCTGGTCGTCAAAGTCAAAATAGTCCTTCAAGTCGTACTTGTTCATCACCAGTGCCTGGGTGGTGGCGAACATCAGGGGGTATTTCTCCACCTTGTCGTCCCCCTCGGGGATGGAGAGAAGGGCCACCCGGAAGCTCTCGCCGATGTTGAACTCCGCCGGGCACACCAGGTTTCCGATGTTCTCCACGAAGATGACGTCCAGGTTGTCCAGATCGAACTCGGGGAGCATCTTCTCAATGCTCATGGCCTCAATGTGGCAGGCCCCGTCGGTGTCAATCTGGGTGACGGGAATGCCCATGGCGTGGATGGCGTCGGCGTCAATTTGTCCGGCGATGTCCCCTTCGATGACGCCAATGCGGTATTTCTCCCGCAGGGCATTTATGAGGGCTACAATGGTGCTGGTCTTGCCCGCACCGGGGGAGCCCATGACGTTGACCAGGCACACCTGATGTTGGGCCAGCTTTGCCTTCACGGCGTCGCTGACGTCCTCGTTCCAGGCCATGACCTGGTGCATAACTTTGATTTCCATCAGTCAACCTCCAAACTCTCAATATAGAATTCCCGGCCTTGAATCAGCTTTAGGTGGGTGGACCCGCACTGGGGGCAGCGGACATGGCGGCGGTCGATAGGACTATCCTGATTGCAGTCCAGACAGTGGATGACCACCGGAAGGCGCTGGATGTCCAGCACTGCCCCCTGGGCGATGGTGCCCTGGCTGATGACGTCGAAGTAATCCTGGACACACTGGGGAACCACGCCGGAATACTCTCCCAGCTTGATGTGTACCGTTTTCACCTTTGTGGCCCCGTGTTCTTGGGCCACTTGTTCGGCAATGTCCAGAATGCTCTGGGTGATGGCTAGCTCATGCATGGCAGTTTAACGGTCCAGGCAGGAGAAGCAGGGGTCGATGGAGGCCACGATGAGGCCTGCGTCTGCCACGGTGTTCCCCCGCAGCATCACCGGCACCGTGGGGGCATTTTTGAAGGTGGGCACATGGAGGCTCACCCGGTGGTTGGTGAGGCCGCCGTCGGTGACTACCTTGTACACCAGATGGCCACGGGGCGCCTCGTGGCGGGCGATGAACTCCCCGGCGGGCACTTTGGGAATCTTATTGCCCAGGTTGATGGGCCCTTCGGGCAGATTGTCCACCGCCTGGCGGATGATCTTGATGCTCTCGTAGATCTCCAGCACCCGGATCACTACCCGGGCGTACACGTCACCGGACTCCTGGACGGGGACGGTGAAGTCGAAATCCTCGTAAGAAGAGTAGGGGGCGTCCCGGCGCACGTCCATGTCCACCCCGGATGCCCGGGCGTGGGGACCCACCGCGCCCAGCCGGATGGCGTCCTCTCGGGTGAGAATGCCCACGCCCTTGGTGCGCATGGCCAGGGTCTTGTCGTGGGTGAGCCAGTGGGTGATGGGGCCCATGCGCTTTTCCAGGTCGTCCATGGCGGCCATCAGGTCCCGGCGCTGGTCGTCGGTGAAATCCCGGCGGGCGCCGCCGATGATGTTCATGCCATAGTTGACCCGGTTGCCTGTCAGGGCTTCCAGCACGTCCATGGTGCCCTCCCGGTCGTTCCAGCACTGCATGAACAGGGAGTCGTGGCCCACAATATGGCAGGCGATGCCCAGCCACAGAAGGTGGGAGTGGATGCGCTCCAGCTCCTCGATGATGACCCGGATGTATTGGCCCCGCTTGGGCACTTCCATCCCGGCGATGTGCTCAATGCACAGCGCGTAGGTCAGGGAGTGGGAGTGGGAACAGATGCCGCACACGCGCTCCACCAGCACCAGGGTCTGGATAAAGTTGCGCTCCTGGGCCAGCCGCTCAATGCCCCGGTGGTTGTAGCCCACAAAGACCTCGGCGTCGGTGATGCGCTCGCCGTCCACGGTGAGACGGGCGTGAATGGGCTCCTCCAGAGCGGGATGGTAGGGGCCGATGGGAATGGTATAACTCATAATGACCTCCCGGACTTGGCAGCTGGGCTGCCGCAGAATAATGGCTGTAAGATGCAAAAAAGGCCCGCACGTCTCCGAAAATTCCCAGAAACTGCCCACAGGAATTTCAACCAGATGTCTCTAACATATGGAAAATCCTGTGGCGCACTTTGTGAGTTTCGGCAAAACGTACAGGCCCACCACATCAGGTCTTGATGAAAATTATAAATCCGTCCTGCGTGGTTGTCAAGAATGTAACAAAAAAACCTCTGAAACTGTGTGGAATTTTACATATCGGATAAGGGGGGCTGGCGGTAGCGCAGTTCCCAGAAAGCGACAGCACTGGCGGCGGCCACGTTGAGGGAGTCCACGTCGTGGGACATGGGGATGCACACGGCCTCGTTGCACCCGTCGATGGTGGTCCGGGCCAAGCCGTCCCCCTCAGTACCCAGCAGCAGGGCCAGCTTTTCGGCTTGGTGCAGACCGGGGTCTTCAATGGAGTGGGCGTCGGGGGTGAGGGCCAGGGCGACGGTGCGAAAGCCCAGGGTGTGGAGCTGCTCCAGCCCACCCTCCGGCCACTGGGGGATGCGGGTCCAGGGAATTTGAAATACCGTGCCCATGCTCACCCGCACCGAGCGGCGGTACAGGGGGTCGCAGCAGTTGGGGGTGACCAGCACCGCATCCATGTGCATGGCGGCGGCCGAGCGGAAGATGGCCCCCACGTTGGTGGGGTCTGCAATGCCCTCCAGCACCGCCACCCGGTGGGCGTTGCGGCACAGCTGCTCCACCGTGGGGAGGAGGGGACGTCGCATGGCGCACAGCACTCCTCGGGTGAGGGGGAATCCGGTGAGCTGGGCCAACAGGTCCGAAGGCCCGGTGTATACCGGAATCCCGGGGCACCGCTCCAGAAGGGGCTGGGCCTGTCCGGTGATGTGCTTTTCCTCCATGAGAAAGGAGAGGGGCTCATAGCCCCCATTCAACGCCCGCTCAATGACCTTGGGGCTCTCGGCGATGAAGATGCCCTTCTCCGGCTCCCGGCGGTTTCTCAGCTGGGCCTCGGTGAGGCGGGCGAAGGCGTCCAGCCCCGGGTGGTCCAGGGTGTCCACATAGATGATATTTGCCATGTCAATTCCTCCTAAGAGAAAGGCCAGGTGCATGCACACCTGGCCTAAATCAGTATTTGTTAATAGGAAGGGGCGTCAGAGGCCTCAGCGTTGGGGTCCTCAATGATCTTGCCGTCCCGCACCTGCTGCATCAGGTCCTTGGCCATTTCCACGGTGGATTCATCGGGGATGGTGACGTAGGCCTTCTGGCTGGGGATGGAGTAGGTGTACTCGCTGGAGCCAGTGCCGGAGACGTAGTAGGTGACGATGTTCCAGTCGCCGCCGTTGGCCAGCTGATCCCGCACCAGAGCGGTGATGAGGTCGGTGGGGATGGAGGTCTTGAAGCAGTCATCCACCGCATCCATCAGGGAAGTGAAGTTGGTGAGCATGGCAGGGGACATGGCCTTCTTAGCCACGGCCTGGATGACCTGCATCTGGTTGATGCCGCGCTGATAGTCGCCGTTGACAAAGGCGTAGCGCTCACGGACGTAGTACAGAGCTTCGTAGCCGTCCAGCTTGTTGATGCCCTGGGTGTAGTGGATGGTGGTGGGAGCGATGGTGGAGTAGAAGTCGTGCTCGGAATCCACCTCAATGCCGCCCAGGGCATCGATGATGGTCTCAAATCCGGTGAAGTTTACCCGGAAGTAGTAGTCGATGTCGATGCCGTAGTACTGGGCCAGGGTGTCCTTGCTCTCGTCCACACCGTAGAGTCCGGCGTGGGTGAGCTTGTCGGGGTAGTCGTAGGAGCTGCTGCGGGCCAGGGGAATATAGAAGTCGCGGGGAGTGTTGAGCAGCAGCACCTGGCGGGTCTCGGTGTTGACGGTGGCGATGATGTTCACGTCGCTGCGGCCGGTGGCCATGATGTTGCTGTCCCGGGAGTCGCTGCCGCTGATGTACACGGAGAACACAGAGTCCGCCTTGGAGATGGAGGTCTTGTCGTTGTTGTTCTCCGTCTCCACCACCACGTGGAAGGACTTGACTTCCCGCAGCCCGTCCATGGCGTTCTCATAGCCCTCCAGGTCCTCCAGCACACTCATGTGGCCCTGGTCGGTGAGAATGGCATCCACCTCGCCCTCAGCCAGAGCGTCCACCAGCTCGGTGGCGCTGGCGTAGGCCTTGGTGGAAAGGGTGGTCTTGTATTCCTGGTCCAGCTGCTGGATGGCGGCCTTGGTGTTGGCCTCCGTCATGGACAGGGTGCCGAAGGTCTCGTCCAGCAGGTCCTCCATGTTCCGGTCATCGTCGGAGCGGACATAGACGGTCATCAGAGAGGTCTCATCTTCTTCGGCGGTGATGTTGTTCAGGGTGTCCATGCCGATGTTGATGTAGCGAATGCCCACGGCGAAGATCAGGCAGAAGATCATGGCCAGCACCGAGCCGATGGCCAGCCGCACCGGCTTGGAACGGGTCAGACTCAGCCACCACACCACGATCACGGGAACGGCTACCACTGCGCACAGCAGCCCGATGCGCAAAGCGTCCAGCATCTGGGTGGAGATGGCGGTGTAGACAAAATATCCGCCTAATACGGTAAAGGCAATCAGGGCGAGTTTGTTGAGAAAAAAGTCAAAACCAAGGCGTCCAGACTTCTTGTTTGGATATTTTCCCATAATATGTTCCTTCCTTTGACACCGCTTCCAGAGGGGCGGGCGTCAGGGTGATGTGTGCGGCGACCCTGCCGCAGCGGATAACTTCCGACATTATAGTACAAAAGAAGGAAAATGGCAATGGAAGTATCCGGGAATTTCCACCTGTTTTCGATTTTTGTGGGAAATTACAGACGGCCCGGCGCGTCAAGCGGCGGGGCG